>VBKA01000011.1 GCA_005879815.1 Chloroflexota bacterium | reverse complement strand
CGCCGCGCAGCGGGCCGTCGGGCGCGTGCGGCAGGGGTCCACGGGACCCGTTCCCGCCCGCGGGCGACGGACCCCGCGGCCCCAGGGGGAGCCCAGCCGCAACGGGGCAGCGCACGCGTGCCGCGTGGTCCCGTGATCCCCTGCCGCACGTGCCCGGCGGCTCCGGCGCCGCGCGCTGTCGGGCGCTTAACATGACTTCGAGGACGGGACACTAGCGACGCGCTTCAAAGGCCTCCCGGACGTCCGCTACTAGTGATGACCGACACTGGGTCAGTGGCGATATGGGCGTCTCCGAGTGGCTTCTGACCGGCACGACGCCAGAAGGGCGCCGAGTCCGGGTGCGCGGATGCGACCACCGGGAGTTTCGAGACGGGAAGGTCATCAGGAAGGACCCGTATTGGAAGATCGTTGAGAAACCAGCATGAGGCGCCCGCTCTAGCTGCGGGTTTCAGTTGCCTTACCGCTTCGAGACAGGGTGCTTGTGGCGATCCTTCTGGTCTCGCGAGTCGTGGGCCTCCAAGACCCCTGCGAACGGATTCGAGCGCGGCGAAGAGTGACCAATGAGCCACCCAGGATGACGGCGTCGAGAGTGCGCAGGCCCTCAACCTCTACGAGCGCGCTCACGACGCCCCGCCGCACGGCGCGCCACTCGCGAGCAGCAAGGCGACACGTCTGTCTTGGTCACATTGGGTCTTTACGGCAGGGAAGAATCATAGAGTCGGCCATCGTCGATGATCGGTGCTCCCGCTTCCATGCTCTTGGGAACCCCGACCTGGACCTCCCCGCTACACCGGCCGCCGAGCCGGTCGTCGGCCACGAAGGAAACGTGGTAGACACGTCCGTTTCCGACCCCTGACCGCTCGGCCCTGAGCAGGGGGATGTCGTCCAGCATCAAAGCGTCCGGGCTCGTGTCACCGCCGCCGAGCCCGCTCGAAGGCTCGTCCTGGGTCACTGCGAGAATCCGGATGGTCACGGTGTCGTCGTCAGGGTCCGTCACCCCCGTGATCCCGATCGGCACCATGCGGTGATCGGGCGGCCAGAGGCGGTCTGGGACAGCTCTCGCGAGCTGACAGAGCGGGCGATCGTTGACGACGGTGATTACCACGTCCGCGGGCTCGCTGTCGAGATGTGTGTCGCTAACGATCAGACGGAACATGAGGCCTGTCGGGCCACTGGCGGCTGGCGCACTGAAGCTGGGAGTCGGGGTGGTGGCATTGGCGAGCTCGACGGCTGGGCCACCGACCTGGCTCCACTTGAAGAAGATGGGATCGGCGTCGGGGTCGCCGCTACGGCTGCCATCGAGGGTGACGAGTCTTCCAGTGTGGACCGTCTGGGGCATGCCGGCGTCGGCGACTGGCGGGTGGTCGAGCTGCTCGACGACGACACGAACTTCATCCGTCTGCGACAGAGTGCCGTCCGAGACGGTCAGGGCGAACGTCAAAACCTCCTGGCCGTTGAGTCCGCCCGAGAGGACTGGCGCCGTAAAGTACGGGGTCGACGTCTCGGCCTCAGCCAGCGCGACCGGAAGGCCCGCGAGCTGGAGCCATCGGTAGGTGAGTGGGTCTCCATCCGGATCGAAGCTGGCGCGGCCGTCGAGCATGACCAGGCTGCCTTCCTTCACCGTCTGCTCCACTCCCGCGTGCGGTTTCGGCGCGTGGTTCACGTTGCCGACGAACACGTCCACGCTATCCGAATTGGACCCTGCGCTATTGCTCACCGTCAATTGAAACGTGAGTGTTTGGCTGCCAAACCCACCCGGCAGTGGGGGAGCTGCGAACGTGGGTGTCTGCGTCGTGGCGCCGGCCAAAGAAACAGCCGGGCCCGCGACCTGGGTCCACTGGAAAGAAAGATCGGGGCCGGAACTCGCCGAGCCGTCCAGACCGACGGCGGTGCCTTCGCTCACCCTCTGGTCGGGACCGGCGTTCGCGACTGGTTTGGCCACGGGGCCCGTCACGGAGTTGATGCCGATCCCGGCCGTGCCGCCGGGGGGGTAGAAGCGGTTGCTAGAGCACCCGGTCGTGCAGGCGGGATCGTAGGTGGTAACGGAATAGTTGACCCGGAACCCGACCCGATCGCCGGCTTTCAGCGCGAAGTCCAGGCGGTCGCCGCTATTCAAGGGATGGGCGATCTCATAGAAGACGTAGTCGCTCGAGATCACCGCGACCCCGGTCCCGTCACTCGTTCCCCCGGCGGTCGTGTCCAGGGTGGGGCAAAAGAAGCCAGGGGGACAGGGTGGCTGAGTCGAATAGAACTCGTCGCGGAGTGAAGCTCCTGGAGTGAGCTGGATGATGTCGTGACCATCCGCGAACACGCCGTTGTTGTCGTTGTCGAAGATGAACATCAGCCACTCGGGTGCCGCCACCAGCGGCGCCCGCATCCCCAAATACAGGTTCGTTGCGTCATTCATCACGTAGAGCGTGGCGGTGAAGGTACCGCCGCCGTCATGCGGCGGCCGGGGCACGGGGAAGTCCAGCCGTCCCGCGCTGTCCCATTCTCCCGGGCTCAGGATGCCGTCGACCGCCGCCGTGCCCGAGCCCGAAAGGGGAGGGAGGACGTGTGGAGCGGAGAACGTACTCGAGCGGTTTTGCAGGAAGCCAGCGGACACGTCGTCCAGCATCACGCGGAACACAAAGGCACGAGCAGGTTGCAAGGTTCCAGGCGGGATCGTCATGCTTGTGGCGGTCGGCGACAGAGGCGCGAGCTGAGCCAGCTGGTTGCCGTTGAGGGCATCGAGCACGCGAATCCGGATCCTCGTTACGTTGAAGCCTGAAAGATCCGGCAGTTCCCATGCGAGTGTCGGCGTTAGTGGGGAAGTCTCGGCGCCGACGACGCGAAGGTTGTTCACGAGCGGCACCAGTTGCGGATTAGGGGTGGCGTTTGTGATGGCGGAGGCGGTCTCTGTCCCTCGCGTCGCACTCAGCGTCCACGATCCGGTGAGCGATGGGTCGAAGGGCAGGCTCGCGGCATATTGGTTCGGAAAGAGCGCTTGCGGGATGAAGGAAAGTCGGATCGTCGTCTGCCCCTGGGTCGCGGTCACCTCGGTGGGCGGCCCGGACGGAGTGACGTCGACGGCGCCGAACACGAGACGGTCGCCGGGGATGCTTCCAACCGTGTTCGGGCCGACATGGTCTCGCAGGCTGAAGGTGTTGGAGACCTCGAGGGCTGCCCATGCATTGGATTGCGGGCAGGCCGTAAACATAGTCAGGCCGGCCACGATTCCGATCCCGGTTCGTCGCAACGATCTCATACGGTCCTCCTACTGTCTCGTGGGTGCCCAGGTCTGGCCTGGCGTTGGCCGTTCACTGTCCAGTACGCAACGCGAGTGCCAGATGAGAGATGCGGCAGATCAAGAGATTAGGGGACGCACAACGAGGAGTGCTGTCGAAGATCGGGCAGGCGCGGTGTCGAAGATCGAGGACCCGCGACTTTCCGGAATTCTCGACTCTCCGGAATTACCCGCGATCAGGAGTCGATCGCTATCCCTCCTGCGCGAACGGTATTCCGAACTCGGCGGCGAGCTGCTCCACGCGATCGCGGTATCGAGGAACCGCCAACTCCTTGAAGAGGCCGTACGCCTCGTCGAGGTGTCGCCGGGCCGCGTCCCGGTCGCCCCGCGCCCAGCCGACGGCAGCCAAGTCCATGTGGGTCCGGGCGCTCTCGTAGCGCGAGTCAACCGCGGTGAAGCTCAACAGAGCCTCGTGAAGTCTCGCTGTCGCGCCCGGCAAGTCGCCCCGCGCGTGAGCGATTCGCCCCAGGGCGTGCTGGGCCCACCCCTTGGCAACGCCGAAGTTGGCTTCCGTCGCAATCCGAAGGGCGTTCCCAGCCAGTTCGTCCGCGCGGTCGAGCTGGCCTTGCAGCCGGTGGGCCTCGGCCAGCAACGCCGTAAACCAGCCCTCGAAAGCCCGGAACCCGAACTGACGGAGGAACGGGATTGACTCCTGGAGGGCGAGGATCGCCCGCTCGGTGTCACCCTTCTCCAGATACGCGAAACCCAGGTACCCCGTGGCGATGGCACGGTTCAACGCGTCCCGCGTCTTCTCCACGGCGCGCTGACATTCGGCGACGCCCTGCTCCCACTCGCCCATCGCCGCGTGCACGATCCCCATGACCCAGGCTGCATAGGCTTCCTGCGGGTCACCGGTCGCCTGAGCGATCCCCAATGCCCGCGCCTCCGCGGCCAGCGCTTCCGCGAACGCTCCCGTCTGGGCGCAGCAGAGCCCCAGCGCCCAGTAGGCGTAACAGAGCCACGATTGCTCGTTCGTCTTCTCGAGAAGGGCCACGGCTCGGCGGCCATCCTCGATCCCGCGCGCGGCCTGTCCCGACAGGCCAGCGGCGAGCGTCAGCAGGCTATAGGCCTTGCCCATCGTCGTCTCGTCGCCGCAGCGCTCTGCCGCGGCGACGGCGCGGCGCGCGTTCTCGGTTGCCAGGTCGTGGCCGAGGAAGATGTAGGCCCGCGCGAGGAGGAAGTAGTAGTGGCCAGCGAGGGCGTCATCTTGAAGTCGTTCCACACGCTCGCGCTCGCGAAGCAGGATCGTGCAGGTCTCCTCGATGCGCCCCAGCGGCAACAGTGAGTAGGGCAGACGGAGCACGAGCTCGAGGTGCCGGCGGTCCCTCACGTCCGCGGGCAGCCGCTCGACGTGCTGGAGCGCCTCCTTCCAGGCCTGGACCGCTTCCTTGTGCGCGTCGCCGCGAGCCGCTTTTTCGGCGAATCGGCTGAGGTACTCGACGGCCTTCGCCACGTCCTCCGTCTTCGCGTAGTGGTAGGCAAGGCCGTCATAGGCCTCCTCCAGACGGTCGGCGAAGAGCGTTTCCAGGGCCAGCCCGGCCGCCGCGTGCAGCGCCTTCCGCGTGGAGGGCGAAAGAGTCGTGTAGGCCACCTCCTGGGTCAGCGCATGCTTGAACACGTAGACGGTCTCTCGACCGGAAGTGCGCTGGTAGAGGAACTCCTGGCTGGTGAGCAGGCCCAGCTGGGCCTCCGGCGAGCCCGAGCCCTGCCAGAGGGCCGGGATCAGGCGCGACGGGAACTCGCGGCCCAGCACCGCGGCCGACTGCAGCAGCCGCTTGGGTTCGTCCGGCAGGCGCTCGATGCGAGCGAGGAGCACCTCCTCGATGGTGTCAGGGACGGCGCGAGTCGTGGCCATGTCGCCGTGCGCCTCGATCGCGAAGCAGAGCTCCTCGAGGAAGAAAGGGTTGCCTTCGGCCTTGTCCAGGATCATCTGGACCAGAGGCTCGGCGGTCCCCGCCGGAAGGACGGAGCGCACCATCGTCACACTGTCCTCGGGCGAGAGGGGTGAGAGCGCCATCTGGCTCGCGAAGGACTTATCGATCCACGGCGGCCGATAGCCGGGGCGGTAGGTGGAGACGACCATCACGGGAAGGTTGGCGAGATCGCTGACGAGCGAGGCGAAGACTTCCTCCGATGTCGTGTCGGTCCAGTGCAAGTCCTCAACGACGCAGACCACGGGCCACTGCCGGCTGGCTCCCAGGATCATCTGGCGGAGAGTTTCGACCGTCCGGAGTCTGATCGCTTCAGGCGTCAGGATGGCCAGTCGCTCCGTTCCTTCGCGGAGGCCGAAGAGTTGGAGGAGATATGGCGCCGACTCCTCCACGTTCATCCCGACCGTCTCCAGGCTGCGGCGCACGTTCGTGACGATCGTGTCGTCGGCGTCCGATTCGGTGATCCCGCAGGTTTGCCGCAGAATGGCGAGCACAGGGAGGTAAGGGATAGCGCTCGCATAGGAGAAGCACCTGCCCTCTCGGTAGGTCACGGGCTGCCCTGCCAAGCTCTGGTGGAACTCGGCAATCAGTCGCGACTTGCCGATGCCGGCTTCACCGACGACTCCGATGACTTGGCCCTGGCCCCGCATCGCGGCCGCCAGGTGGCCCTCCAGCACCTCGAGGTTGTGGCGCCTGCCAACGAAGGTGGAAATGCGCCGGCCGATCCCGAATCCCGGCCGCTCGTGCCCGACGAGGCGATAGGCGCGTGCCCGCGCGCCTTCGACGGCGTCAATCGGCTCCAGCTCGAAGCGGCGCTCGAGGAACGGCGCTGCGGCCTCGCTCATCACCACCGTGTCGGTTTCGGCCCTGGCCAAGAGCGCCTCGAGCACCTCCCACGCCAGGTGCTTGGCGTCGAGGTCGATCTGAGGAGGGCCGCTGGCGAACCCGACCTGGAACCGACCGACCTGAATCGCCAGCTTGACCCTGACAGCCTCACCGTCGGCCCTTGCGCGCTCGACGGCCTTCAGCACGGCGATGGCGGTGTGCGCTGCGCGCCGGGGAGCATCCTCCACAGGGTCGAGGCCGAACACGGCCACCAGACCCGTGGGGCTTCGCTCCTCGACGCGGCCGCCGAAGGCCTGCGCCTTGTCGCCCGCGACCTCCAGCCAGCGGCCGGCGGAAAGCGGCCGGTCCGGTGTGGTGGGGACGAGGACGGCTCGCAGGAGCGTGAGCCGGCGCGGCTCCCACCTGACGCTGGTGTACGTCGGCACGTCGGGAGCCGGCACCGGATCCGCGACCGGAGCTTCGCGGGCTGGCCTGGCCCTGGTCGCGGGCGGCGGGCGCAGCCCGTACTTCTCGACCCGGTACCGCAGCGTGTTGCGCGGAATGCCGAGACGCTCGGCGGCCTGTGAAAGGTTCCAGTCGGTCTTCCTGAGGGCCTCGAGTAAGTGCTCCCGCTCGAGACCGCCCAACTCGTCTCTCAGCCCCGGCCGTTCTCTTGTGGTCTCCTCCCGGCGTCGCGCGGGCAGGCTCAACATGTCTTTGGTGATGACAGGCGCCTCGGTGAGCAACGCGACACGCTCGAGCGCGTTGGCAAGCTCGCGGATGTTGCCGGGCCAGTCGTAGCCGAGCAATGCCCCCCGGGCCTCGGCATCCAGGCTCTTAGCGGGCAGACCGTACTCGCGACAGGCGCGCTGAAGGAAGTGCTCAGCGAGCAGGAAGACGTCGTGGCCGCGCTCGCGGAGTGGCGGCAGCGAAAGGGTGAGCACCGCCAGCCGGTGGTAGAGGTCCTCACGGAAGCGCCGGTCGCGGGTGGCGGAGACGAGATCGGTGCTCGAGGCTGCGACCACCCAGACGTCCACAGGCTCGCTCCGCGTACTGCCTAGCCGGCGGACCGTTTTCTCCTCGATCACCTTGAGGAGCTTGCCCTGCAGGCTCTCGGGCAGGAGCGCGATCTCGTCGAGGAAGATCGTTCCGCCATGGGCGAGCTGAAAGAGACCGGCCTTGGCCTGGCGAGCATCGGTGAAGGCGCCCCGCTCATACCCGAAGAGCTCCGCTTCGAGCAGGGTCTCGGGAATTGCTGCGCAGTTGAGGTCGACGAAGGGCCCGTCCCGTCGAGGGCTGGCGCGATGCATCGCGCGAGCGAGCAAGCCCTTGCCCGTGCCGGTCTCGCCCTGGATCAGGGTGGACGGCGCCCGCCGTCCCCCCGGGCGCTGAAGCAGCCGCGTGACCTGCTCCCGAAGCGCGGTGATCGCCGGACTCTGCCCAAGGAGCTCGGGCAGGGACGTCATGCTGGTGAAATTATACTGCGCGGAGCGGCCTGCCTGTCGAATTGTCGACTGCCCAGGTAGGACTCAAGCGAAGATCGCCGACATCTGTGCCAACTCCAAGTATTCACTTTAATCCGGATCCTGGGCGTCGAACGCAGCTATGCCTCGACCGGTGGGTGGGCCTACCAATGATAGGCGATGCCGGCCTCAAGCATATGCGTCGTCAAATTGAGCTCCAATTTGGAGATCTGAACAGTTGGCGCACCGAGTCTCGTCCCCCGATCTGATATGAAAGTAAATTTAAAGTCCGCCGTGTGCACCAACTTTATTCGAATCGCGCGTGGGAACGGGTGAGGGCCGCGCCGTAAAGGAGGCGCAGCCGGTGAGGCTGAGTTAAATGTTTGAGTGAGCATTAATCAGCCGCTGCGCTGTCTAGCCTTTAGCATGGCATCTGAGTACGCACATCCCCAACGATTTTCGGTGTACGATCGCGCTCATCCCCTCGCGCCCTGGCGGCAATTGGCCGAGGCTTCATCCGCTACTCACTACTACTTCAGTTCTTCGGCCACGGGTCCGAGTGCGGGCTCACAACCCTGGAGAAGGCGGCAAACCAAGAGAGCTGACGTTCGGCCCGCTTGGGCGTTCGTGCTAGATTCAAGTCCGGCTGGCCCCCCTCCCTCTCGGTGGGGCCACGTTGAGGGAGCCTTGCGCGCGACACGCAACCGTCTCGGCGGCGCCCTGATCTGCGCGGTTTTGGCCGCCAGCACCCCTGCGGGCGCCCAGCCGGCTCCCGTCGCCGAATCCCCGACGCGCGATCCGCGGGCTGCAGCGCGTGTCATCTTCAACTTCGATGGCGCGGACCTCGAAACCGTGCTGCAGGCCGCCAGCGAGATCCTGGGATTCAACTACGTGGTCGAGCCGGAGGCGCGCGGGCGGAAGGTCACTGTCGTCACGCCTGGCGGGGTGGCCCAGTCCGAGCTCTTCCGGGTGCTGCTGGGCATCCTCGAGGCCCATGGAGTCACCGCCGTGACGGCCGGCCACCTCTACAAGATCGTCCGGATTGAAGGGGCTCACCAGCGCATGATCCCGACCGTGGTCGGCGTCGATCCCGGTCCGGCCCACGCGGGCGACGAGGTCATCACCCAGATCGTGCTACTGACGTCCGCGGCCGCCGCCGAGCTGTCCTCGGTCCTACGCCCGCTCATCTCGTCGCGCGGCAACCTGCTGGTCCAGGAGGCGGCCAGCCTGCTCATCATCACGGACACGGCCGCCAACGTCCGGCGCTTGCTGGTGATCGTGGGCCGGCTCGATGCCCCGCTCGGCCGTGACCAGCTCGAGGTGATCGTCATGAGGTGGGCCGACGCGGGGGAGGTGGCGGGGACGTTGAACACCTTGGCGGCTCGCGACCCCCGCCTGACGTCGGCCGGCGAGCGGGCGCTGTTCGTGGCCGCTGACCGTCGACTCAACGCTGTAATCGTCCGCGGCGCCGCGGCCGCCGTGGCGCAGGCCCGGCGTCACATCGAGGCGCTCGACGTGGACCCCGCCGAGAGGCGGGGGGTCTTCCTCTACTTCCCCGAGCACGCGCGGGCTCGGGAGCTCGCTGCGACGATGACCGCCACCTACGCCGGCGCCGACGGCCGGCCGGCGGCCGCACCGGCCGCGGTGAGGTTCGTCGCCGATGAGGTGACCAACGCGGTGGCCGTCGTGAGCTCGGCGCGGGATTGGCCGGAGATAGAAGCGACGCTCCGCCGGCTCGACCGGACGCCGCAACAGGTGGTGATCGAGGTGCTGGCCCTTGAGCTGAACCTCACGGACGAGACCACGTTTGCAGCGGCCGCGGCGCTCAAGGCCGGGCCCATCGTGGCGGTCAGCGTACCACCGGCCCTCTTGGCCAAGCTGCCTCAGCCTCTCCCGTTCCCCTCGATTCCCAAGGACGCGATTCCTGCCGGACTGAGCGCGCTCGTCTTCGACACCGACCGCGTCCTCACGTTCCTGAACACCCTCGCCGTCGACAACAAGGTCAGCATGCTCTCTACCACAAAGGTGCTGGTCGTCGAGAACAAGAAGGCGGTGGTAAACGTCTCGGAATCGGTGCCGGTCCTCACCGGGGCGCAAGCCGCCGCTCCGGCTGTGACCTCGACCGTCACGACGCAGAGGGTGGAATTGAAGGACGTGGGTGTCATCCTGACCGTCACGCCGCGGATCGGAGAGCAGGGAGGCTTGCTCCTCGATCTGCGGCAGGAGCTCAGTGCGGTTGGCGAGCGGGAGCCGCCTCCGGTGAGTAGCCCGCGGTTCACGAAGCGAGAGGCCGAGACGTCAGTGGCCCTCCGCGACCATCAGACGCTGGTGATCGCCGGCCTTCTTCGGACCCGTCGCGGCGTCGAGCGATCTGGCGTGCCGCTGCTGTCGAGGATCCCCGTGATCGGCCCTCTCTTCGGCGCCGCGACGCAGAGCCTCCGCAAGACGGAGCTGCTTATCCTGGTGACCCCACGCATCCTCAGACCCTCGCCGCTCCCCGATTCGGCGCGCGGCCGTCAGCGGAACGAATAGGTCTTGGTGAGCCTCGTGCCGCGGCGGTCGAGCTCCACTGCCACCGTGCTCTGGGTGGGGTCGGCGGTCACCTCAAGGAAGATCGCATAGGTGCTGGCGAGCCCGTCGACGGGACGCTGGTTGACGCTCAGGATGATGTCGCCGGCCTCGATCCCGGCCTGCTGCGCGAGCTTGGGGTCGGTGACGGTGAAGCCGCGACTCGTCAAGACGCCGTCGCTGAACTCGGAGCGGACCCGGTACTGAGGCCCGCCGTCGAGGGAAAACGCCGGGCGGATGCCCCGCGCCACGGCCGGCAGCCAGCGCCCCGCATCGCCGAACAGCGCCTGGGCGTCCGCGGCGCTGACCTCGTAGAATCCCGGGCCGATCTCCTGGATCTCGACGGAATATGGCAAGCGCTTGTTCA
>VBKA01000237.1 GCA_005879815.1 Chloroflexota bacterium | reverse complement strand
AGCTGGACGCGCCTGCTCGCCAGGTAAGCGTGCCTGTCGCCGGCGGTGACGGCATCCTGACGCGAGCGGTGCGCGAGCTCGACGCCGCCGGGGTCGCGGTCGACGACGCCGGCGTCCATCGGCCGACGTTGGACGACGTTTTCCTGGTCCTGACCGGCCAGCACCCGGATGCCGAGATCCAGGCCGAGGCCGATGCCGCGGCCCATGACCGAGAGGCGGTGGGCGCGTGAGCGCAATCACCAGCCCGGGGCCACGAATGGCGCCAGCGCGCCCCGCGCCGACTCATGCCACGGCGATGACCTGGATCGCCGATTCCTGGCAGATGGTCAAGCGCAACCTGATCCACATCCGGCGCACGCCCGAGCTCCTGCTCGACGTGACGCTCAGCCCGATCATGTTCGTGCTGCTCTTCAACTTCGTGTTCGGCGGCGCGATCAAGGTCGGGGGGCAGGGCGGCGCATCGGGGCAGTACATCAACTTCCTGATGGCCGGCATCTTCGTCCAGACCATCGCGTTTGCCGGGATCTACACCGGCGTGCTGCTGGCCAATGACCTGAAGAGCGGCATGATCGACCGCTTCCGGTCGCTCCCCATGGCGCAGTCATCGGTCCTGACCGGGCGCACGCTGACCGACCTGCTGCGAGCCACCCTGGCCGTCGCGATCATGTGGATCGTGGGCATGCTCGTCGGCTTCCGGCCGTCGGGTGGCGTCCTGGGCGGCGCGGGTGCGATTGGCGTGATGCTGCTCTTCGGCTTTGCCCTGTCGTGGGTCGGCGTGGCGATGGGAGCGCTGGTTCGCACGCCGGAGGCGCTGCAGGGGATCATCTTCGCCGCGGTCTTCCCGTTGACCTTCGTCAGCAGCGCGTTCGTGCCGACCCAGTCGATGCCCGCCTGGTTGGCGTGGTTCGCGGATCGCCAGCCGATGACGCTGGTGGTCAACGCGGTGCGAAGCCTCACCCTCCAGGGAAGCGCCGGGCCAAGCGCCATCCCGGCCATCCTGTGGGCGCTGGGCATCCTCGCGGTCTGCTTCCCGCTGGGCCTCTGGCTCTACGGCCGGCGTACGACGCAGTAAGGCGGCGCTCAGCCGGCCTTCAGTGGCAGGTTCCGGTCCCGCTGTCGGTGAAGCCGCCGTCGACGACCGGGATGAACTGCCAGTCGTAGCTGTTGGGATGCAGGGTCAGCTTCAGCACACCAAAGGTCGTGTTGTCTCGGACCTGGGTGCCTGGGGCTGGGAGCGATCGCCAGGGCAGCAGGTTGCGCCCTCCGGTGCCGACCACAAACTCGCGCAGCCCCCTTGCTTCGTCCAGCGTTCCGTTCGGCGCCATAGGAGCGAATCGCTCGTAGTCGTGGTCGTGGCCGTTGAGAATGAGGTCGGCACCCGAGGCGTACAGCACGCGCCAGAGGTCGGCCGTCGCAGGAGCGGGCAGTTCGGACCCCGAAGTGAAGAGCGGGTGGTGCCACATGGCGACGGTGCATGGGGCGTTGCTGGCTGCCAGATCGGCAGCGAGCCAAGTGAGCTGGCGCGAGCCCGGACCGCAGCCACCTGCGGAGCCGCAGTCCGAGTTGAGGACCACCACGTGCCAGGTGGCGACGTCGTAGCTGTACCAGCCTTCGTTGGGATTGCCGGCCACCTCCCCGAAATATTCAAAGTAGGGCGTGGCGCCATCGGAGAAATAATCGTGGTTGCCCGCGGTCGGCCGCGTGCGGTCCTTGAATCGGCCCCAGGTGGGGTCATAGCAAGCAGCGAATTCCTCAGCCGTACCGGTTTCGTACGCGTTGTCGCCTAGCGTGAAGACCGTCCCCGGAATACTTGCGACCAGTGCCGCAGTGCTCGCCGCGCCCGCGGAATCGCAAGCCGCGACATCCCCGGCCCCCACCAAGACCGGGTCCGTCTGACTTTCGGGTCCGATGACTGCCCCGACAGTGGCGCCGGGACCGTCGTACACCACCCGGAAGTCGCTGGATTCGCGCAGGGATTCGCGCGCCGCCGCGCAGCAGTCCGCCTTGGGTGGGGCGGCCTTGGGGATGAGGAGATAGTCCACCGCGGTCGCCTGGGACCGGATCCACTGTTCGATGCAGTCCACCGTGTGCGGGACGCAGGCCTGGATCTCGGCGTGGCGCTCCTTCTGAGCGGCGAAGGCGTCGAGACCCAGCCACTCATAGCCCTGCACGGCTCCAATGTTCTGCATCCTCGCGATGGCAGGGAACCAGGAGCCATACGAGTCCGTTTCCCAGCTCGAAGGCGCAAGAACCACAAAGCGGCTCTCGGGATTGAGGTTGTCACGCCCCGCAACGGCGTCTCTTGGGAGACGGTCGTGGTTAAGGCTCCGAGCAGAGCAGCCAGCAAAAGCACCGCGGCCAGCACGCTGGCGGCGTATCGGTCCCAGGCGACACCCCTCCCAGAGGCACGCAGAGCGACCGGCCAACGAACGACCACGTCGGTCGCGGCGTGGCTGGCCATCATCGCGAACGGAACCATGGAATAG
>VBKA01000228.1 GCA_005879815.1 Chloroflexota bacterium | reverse complement strand
AGAACTGGGTTGGGTTCACGTTCGCCTCGTCCGCTCCGGATAGGGTGTCGAAGATGTCGTTGGTCACGTTGATCGCGAGATGCGCGAAGCTCGCGCCCAGGATGGTCAGGGCAGCGACCAGCCAGTCGAACGGTCCGTGGCGCGCCGCGATGGCGAGACCCAGCAGCACGGGAACGAAAGTCGCGGTCAGGAACGGCAGCCGGGTCGTGCGCAGGATGAGCCAGGGCAGCGCCAGCCGCGGCTTGATCGGACGTCCGCGTTCCGCAGAGAGTTGCTCGAGGTAGCGTCGGGACTGCGGAACGGAGCGCTCGGAGTACTCGAAGAAGGGAACCTCGGCCTCGTCCCAACCCCACGCGTGCTCGCCGCTGAAGGTGACGATGCCGTCTCGTGGGGTCGAGGCTCGGCCCCACACGCACAGGTAGCGGCGCTCGTCGTAGCCGATGCCCGGCTGGGGACGGATGTGGCTGGCGATCACCGAGACCTCGCGGTCGGTGGGGATCGGCAACCCCGGAGCGTTCAGCAGAAGCGTGGGAGCCTCGCCATCGGTCTGGAAGGTGGTGGCCACGCTCACCGGGTAGCCCGCATCTTCCACCCAGGTAGCGACCAGGAACGGATAGTCGCTGAGGCGCTTGAGAAGGGCTGCGTCGACCTGCATCAGGCGGCCGCCTTCGCAGGCGCCGAGCTCACCTCCGGCTCGCGCGCCGTGTTGCCGCCCGGCCAGTAGAGGCATCGCTGCGGGGTGATCTCGATGACAGCGCGCTCGAAGAAGAGTGGCAGGGCAACCCGCGCCTTGAGGAACTGGTCGATGGCCGGCTCCTTGCGGCGCCAGAGGTCCAGGATCAGCCGCTCCCATTGCGCGTGGGGATCGTCCTCGATGACGCGCGCCGTTCCCTGGATCGTGGCGCGGTCCAGGTTGCCCTTCATGGCCACGTCATCCGAGAGCGAGACAGCGACCTTGGGATTGGCCTTGATGTGCTCCAGCTTGCGGCTGAAAAGCGTGCTCGAGTGCATGAGGATCCGCTCGCTGTCATAGAGCGGGATGAGGGGGTGGGTGATGGCCCGACCGTCCGGTCGTACCACCGTCAGCTCGCCAACGAGGGCCACGTTGAGCAGCTCCTCTACCGGCGCGGGCAACCAGCCCATGTGTCGCCTCCATCGTCTGCCGACCCGCGTAGGCCGGGAACAGAATTCGCTACCGCACGATAGCACATTGTGGACCACGAGGCCCGAGTACACTCCCGCGCGATGGAAACGGCATCTGCCAAGGTCGCCACGGTCGTCGCGGTGGTATGCGACGCCGATGGAACGACTCGGGAGCTGGCGGCGGATGAGCTCGATCGTATCGACCAGCTCCGCGGTGCGCAGGGCAGGCTGGTCTGGCTGGACATCACCGATCCCGGACCCGCGCAGCTCGAGCTGCTGCGCAAGGAGTTCGAGATTCACCCGCTCGCGGAGGAGGACCTCAACCTCCGCCACCAGCGACCCAAGATCGACAGCTATCCGGGTCAACACGTCCTGGTGGCCTATGAGGTCGTCGCTCACCCGAAAGCACACCGCCGGCCCTCCGCCAGCGAGGTGGCAGGACGCGGCGGCGGCGCCCAGCTTGGTGAGATTCACCTCTTCACGGGCCCCGGCTACGTGGTGAGCGTCCATTGGGGCCACTCCGCCGTGATCGAGGACGTGATGCATCGCTTCAAGCAGCGCGCGGACGCGGTGGGACGGACCGCGGGGGGCCTGCTCTACGCCATCCTGGACACAATCGTCGACGGCTACTTCCCACTCCTCGATCAGCTGAGCGAGCGGATCGACGACCTGGAGGACCGGATCATCCGGGGCCACCAGGGAACCGAGACCCTGCGCGAGGTCCTCGACTTGAAGCGCCGGCTGCTGAAGCTGCGTCGGGTGCTGGCCCCGCAACGAGACGTCGCCAACTCGCTGCTGCGACGGGACGTCGAGCTGATCGATGACCAAGCGCTCCCCTACTACCAGGACCTCTACGACCATCTGGTGCGCGTCCTCGACCAGCTGGACCTGTACCGCGACCTCGTGGCGGCCGCGCTCGAGGCCAACCTGTCGGTGACGAGCAACAACCTCAATGCCGTGATGAAGCGGCTCACCGCCTTCACGGTGGTGCTCATGGTGCCCACGCTCATCGCCGGCATCTACGGCATGAACTTCCACTTCATGCCCGAGCTCTCGTGGCCCATCGGCTACCCGGTCGTCCTGCTGGTGATGGCTGGCTTGATGGGGCTGATCGCGCTCTACTTCTGGCGCAACGACTGGTTCTAGGGTCCTTCCAGGGTTCCGGACAGGTTCTGACCCGCGCGTCCGTACAATGGACGCGTCCATGACCGGTGATCACGCCTCGCTGCCCCACGCCCCGACGCGCCCTAGCCCGCCGTCCGCCGGCGCGCCTGCCATCGAGGCGAACGACCTCGTGCGCATCTACCACACCCATGTGGGCGTGATTCGGCGACGGCCCCTTGACGTCGAGGCGGTGCGCGGCGTGACCTTCCACGTCCGTCCCGGCGAGCTCTTTGGCCTGCTCGGCCCCAACGGCGCGGGCAAGACGACCACCATCAAGACGCTCATCACGCTGCTGCTGCCGACTTCCGGCTCGGCACGCGTGATGGGTTTCGACGTCGCGCGCGAGACCACCGAGGTGCGGCGGCGCATCGGCTACGTCTTCGGCGGCGACCGCGGCCTCTACGATCGGGTCAGCGGCCTCGAGAACCTGCGGTACTTCGCCGAGCTG
>VBKA01000225.1 GCA_005879815.1 Chloroflexota bacterium | reverse complement strand
AGGTCCGATAGCCATCGGCGAATGCCATGCCGGTGTCCGCCTCCACCAGGTCGCGGAGCTTCGCCGCAGCCTTGATGAGCAGACCGCCCACCACCATCGCGGTCCGCGATGCGACGGTCGGACCCGAGTTGGGCACGATCGAGGTGTCCTGGGGCGCGATCTCGACCTCGTCGCTCTCCACGCCAAGTGCCTCGGCGACGAGCTGCGGGAAGATCGTCTTGGTGCCCTGTCCCATCTCTGTGGAGGCGGTCAGTACCCGGATGCGGCCGTCATCGGTCAATTCCAGAGAGGCGACGCTGGCCAGATGAACCTCCCCTGAGCCGGTGAAGCCGGCGCCGTGCCAGGCCATCGCCAACCCGGTTCCCGAGGCAATCCGGGCAGCGACCGTTCGCAGCTCGCGGGCCTCTCGGTTTTGGCTCCGATGGCGCTCGTACGCTCCCGTCTCGGCAGCCGCCTCGAGCACCTCGTGCGACCCAACACTCTCGCGCAGCACCTGGCCGGTGGGCGTCGTATCGCCCTCGCGATAGGCCCAGCGGCGGCGCACCTCGAGCGGAGAAAGGCTCAAGACTTCAGCTGCTCGGTTGACCTGCATCTCTGCCGCGAACTGCGTCTGCGGGGCGCCAAATCCGCGGAAGGCACCGTTGGGTGGCGTGTTCGTCGCCATCGCACGACCGATGATCCGCACGTTCTCGCACCGATAGGGACCGCCGGCGTGGATCGCACCGCGGGAGAGGACGACGGGCGTGAGCGTTGTATAGGCCCCCGCGTCCATGATCACTTCGATGTCCTGGGCGAGCAGCTCGCCGTCGCGGCTCAGCCCAGTCCGATAGCGCACGATGGCTGGGTGCCGCTTGGTGGTGGCGCTGATGTCCTCGTGGCGGTCGTAGATCATCCGCACCGGTTTGCTCACCTTGAGTGCGAGGAGGGCGGCGTGGAGCGCGATCATCGATGGGTACTCCTCCTTGCCGCCGAACCCGCCGCCCGTCTCCGACTGGATGACCACGACCTGCTGGCTCGTCATGTTCAGCGCCTTGGTCATGGCCGTGTGGATGTAGTACGGGCACTGGCAGGAGCCGTGGATGGTGACGCCACCGTCTTCGCGGGGAACGGCGATCATCGCCTGCCCCTCGATGTACAGCTGCTCCTGGTGGCCGACTCGATAGGTCCCTTCGATCACGTGGTCTGCCTGGCGCATGGCGGCGTCGACATCGCCGCGGCCGATGGTGTAGTGCGCGAACTCCCGGGTTGATCGCTCCGGATCGAAGATCGGCTCCAGCCGTTCCGTTCGCAGGGTCACTCGTTGTTTCGCGGCTCGAAGGGTGTCCCGATCCGGCGAGGCCAGCAGGCAGACAGGTTCCGCCTGGTGCTGGATCTCGCCACCGATCGGGATGAGGATCGGCTGGTCGTCCGAGATGAGCGAAACGACGTTGGGGCCGGGAATGTCCTTGGCGGTTACCACCGCGACCTTGCTCCAGTCGAAGGCAGGATCCAGATCGATCGCCAGCAGCCGCGCGTGCGGTTCGGTGGAGCGCACCGTCGCGCCGAACCATGCACCAGGGAAAACGAGGTCATCCGCGTACTTCGCGAGCCCGGTCAGCTTTTCGGGTCCCTCGCGGCGCAGGGGATACGCCGGCCTCGCGCGCCCGGGAGTCGGCGTTCCGGGCGGAACCACCACCGGCGTCTCGACCGCCGGCATGGTCGGTGCCCCTGCGGGCGGCACGGTTCGTGTCGTCATCCGCCCCTCATTCCTCCTCGTCCGACGATACCAGCCTGAGGTTCATCCGGCCTGACTGATCTCGATCAGGTGGCCATCCGGGTCGCGGAAGAAGGCGCGGATCTCGCCGCCCCAATCGACGGGAGCCGTCAGGAACTCCGCTCCGCGGCTACGGAGCGTGTCGTAGGCGGCCTGGCAGTCCGGGACGCGAATCGTGAACTCGTGGTCGACGAGCTTGGGATCGGCTGGCGGCGTG
>VBKA01000224.1 GCA_005879815.1 Chloroflexota bacterium | reverse complement strand
GGGAACCTGACCGAAAAGCCGATACCATCGGTCGGCTCCCCGGTCGTCAGTTATTGCGCAGAACGACTCCGCTCGTTCGCATCAGGAACGTAGAGCTCCCGACCCCTCCGTGACGGTAGGTCCAACTTCGTCCAGCCGCCCGAACAAAAAGGCGCGCTCGGCGTCGCTGGGTGCGAGGTCCGCCGCACGAGCGTAGGACTGCAAAGCATCGGAGGATCGTCCGAGTCGTCGCAGAAAGTCGGCCCGGGCGGCGTGAAAGAGGTGGTAATCGTCGAGAGCGAGGTCGTCGAGCAGCGCCAGCGCGGCGTCCGGCCCGCGCACCTCGCCCAGGGCGATGGCCCGGTTCAACGCGACGACCGGCGTGGGAGAGATGGCAAGCAGTTGGTCGTACAGAGCCAGGATCTGGCTCCAATCGGTCGCCTCCATGGAGGCCGCGTCGGCGTGGACCGCGTTGATCGCGGCCTGGATCTGGTAGGGGCCGGGACGGTTTCGCCGAAGGCAGGCCCGCACGATCGCTTGACCCTCGTCGATCATGGTCTGGTCCCACGCGGCACGGTCCTGCTCGCGAAGCAAGACGAGGGAGCCGTCTGCGGCGAACCTCGCCGCCCACCGAGACTCTGTCAGCAGGAGCAGTGCCAGCAGTCCTGCGACTTCGGCCTCATCGGGCATCAGACCGGCGATGGCACGAGCGAGCCGAATGGCCTCCTGCCGCAGGCCGTCGCCGGAGGGTCCGCGGGTGCCGGCGTTGTAGGTCAGGTAGAGGACGGCCAGGACCGGACGGAGCCGCTCTGGAAGCTCAGCGTCGGACGGCACTCGGTACGGGATATGCGCCGCCTTGATCTTGTGCTTGGCCCGAACGATACGCTTGGCCATCGATGGCTCGGCGACGAGGAAGGCGCGGGCCACCTCAGCGGTGGTGAGGCCACCGAGCAGTCGGAGGGTCAACGCGATCTGCGCTTCGGTCGAGAGGGCCGGGTGGCAACAGGTGAAGATGAGGCGGAGCCGGTCATCTTGCATCGCTGCGACCTCCTCTCTCGATGCGACATCGGCTCCTTCGATCCCTCGTTGCCCCAGGAGCTCGCGCCCTCGCGACTCGCGGCGGAGGTGATCGATGGCTCGATTGCGCGCCGTGGTCGTGATCCAGGCGCCTGGGTTGGGCGGCACACCGCCGACAGGCCACTTCCGAAGAGCGAGGGTGAAGGCCTCCTGGACCGCGTCCTCGGCGAGGTCGATATTGCCGAAGCTGCGGATCAGGGAGGCGACCGACCGACCTGACTCCTCGCGGAAGATCCGACCGATCAGCGCGTCGTCGACGATGGGCAAGGATCAGCCGCCGGCCGTGTCCGCAAAAGGCCAAACCTCGATCGGCGCTGAGATCGTGCGGGTCACCTTCGACGCCCAGCCGAGCGCCGCATCCAGATCGGGCGCCTCGATGATGTAGAAACCGCCCAGGTGCTCCTTCGCCTCCACGAACGGGCCGTCCGTGGTCAGCACCTCGTCGCCGGACACACGCACAACCGTCGCGGTGTCTGCGCCGTGCAGGCGCCCTGAAAAGACCCAGGCGCCCGACGACTTCATCTCTGCCTCGAGGGCTTGGATCTCCCGCCAGGAGTGCTGCATTTGGTCGTCGGTCATCGGCTCGCGCGCCTCGCCGTCGACGACGTGGGTGGAAAGGAGGTATCGCGGCATGGGGTGCTCCTCGTGGTGGCTGGCCAGTCCAGCCTCTCACCTCACTACGAATGGCGTTGGGACCGATGGACAAGGCACCGGGGAGGTTGAGCGAAGGTCATGCGTGAAAGTGGAGTTGTTGCGCCGTGCGGGCGCTGCCAACGAAATTGGCCGCACGAGGGCAGTCCTCCGGTCAGTCACGCTGTCTCTGAGCACGCATCCAGGCGGGAGTATCAGCTGGTAGAGCGGCAGTCTTCCAGTCTCTCCGCCTCATCGCTGAGCTGTCCACCGTGGACCGGCTCCCACTGCGAATCGCATGGCGCGGAGTCCGGCCAGCCTCGTCGGCATCTTCGGGCAGCACTAAAGGTACGCCGGAGCCCCGCGGCTGCCCGGCGACGTGTCTGTGTCGCCTACGCGGGGGTCCGGCGTGGAGGGAGGGTACCGGCAAAGTTACCGTCAGGGTGTCGGCTGCTTGACACCCTCAGGATGGGTCAGTGGTGCAGCGAGACTTGGTAGCAGGCCACGTCGTACTGCGATACAGCCTTGCCGCTGTTGGCGTTCAGCGAGGGAGCGCCATTGCCAGCGTAGTGCAGGTCGGCATTCCCGAAGCCGCCGCTACTGAACCCGTTTGGCTGCAGCCTCGAATCTTCGCAAGAAGCGTTCGGCTGGCCGGTGCCACTCGGGTTGCCGGCCACAGCCGCGCCGGCCATGCCGATCAGCATGCCCATGGCCAGGCATACGGCGAACAGGAGAGGTCGTAATCGGGAGTTCATCGAGCCCGTTCCTCCAAAGATGGTTGGACGCTCGGGCGGTCAACCGTTCCTACGACCCCGGTTACAGCCACGGAGCTCGTTCCTTCCCTGAACGTTGCGGCCAGCAGGAGTGGGCGATCACTACGGGTCGCCCGACCCCCTCGCCCCGTCTCAATGGAATGAATGACCACCAACATGCCCGTCGGCACCCAGATTGCGAGGGTGAACCGGTGACGATTCGAGTCGCAGTTGCAGGGAGTAGGCATGAGATCCGGCTTTTCGTCGATCGTTGGCCTGGTTTGGATCGTCGCTGGCCTGATCGTGGCGTCAGGTCAGGGGTACTTCGCGCACCTCACCGCGGTGATGCCGATTCTGTCCGCGATCCTCGCGGTGCTGTTGTGGCCGCTCATCCTCCTGGGCGTCAACCTGCACATCCGTTAGGCCTGGCGTATGGGCAAGGTCCCGCCGTCGCGCAAACCTCGGGCTGAGCCCATGGCCAGGGGCGTTGTCGTCTAGGGCGGACTCGTGTCTTCGCACCACATTCGTCCCCAATGTGCGCACCCCAGCGGGACGTCACGACCCGACCCTGCCGTAGGGAGGTCTCATCGGAGAGCGTCGAGAGGAGAGCGTCGGCAAGATCCGCGCGGCTGATCGTGCCGACCTTGGTCAGGCTTCCGTCCACCGTCCGATACCCGCTCGAGCGGGGCCATCGGTGAGGCGGCTGGCGTAGACGATCGTCCAGTCGACGTCGGAGCCCTTCAGGAGCATCTCGCCGGCCGCCTTGTCGGTGACGATGCCCTTCATCGCGATGTTGGCCAGCTTCATGATGCCCGTGGCTTTGTAGGTCGGGCTCGCGGCGAAGGTCGATAGCATCACGAGCCGCTTGACACCTGTGCTGTGCATTGCATCGAGCAGCGCCTCTGTCGAGCCTTCGATCAGCTTCTCGCTGGCGTTGAGGCCGGTGCCGAGGGTGCTGATCACGGCGTCCTGGCCGCGGAGCGCCTTGCGTAGGTCGTCGACATTGCGCGCATCGCCAATGGCGACCGCTACGTCATCGCGATCGAGCTTCTTCGGGTCGCGTACAAAGGCGGTCACGTTATTGCCGGCCGCTAGCGCTTGATCGAGGACCTGGCGGCCCGTCTTGCCGGATGCTCCCAGCAGGAGAATGTTCATCTTCGTCTCCTCTCGATGCCGGACGTGGTGCAGTCCGTCGGCGTCGGTTGTTTCGTGCGAGCGGGCCGCAGCAATGCCTTCATCGGGCGTGGCCGAAGTACATCAGCTCCCAGATCGCGTCCTCGGCGGCGTGCTGGTCGACGATCTCGCCGCCCCGGTAGTGCGCGACGCGGATCTCGCCGGAGAAGCGCAGGTAGGCGCCGTCGAAGCGGACGAGCTGAGCGGCGGCTCGCTTGATGCCACGCAGGCGCTCGACCATCCGGTTGCGCGTCAGGTCACGGTGCCGGGTGAAGGTCACCACGTACCGATCTTCACCGGTGCCGTAGCTGTAGCGGGTGACGTTGGTCAGTTGCGACGGATCGTCGCCGATGAGCACGCCATCCCGCGCGAGCATGAAGATCGGAATGGCGGCGAAGTCGTACTTCTCGTGGGCGGTGATGTAGGAGGCGATCACCGAGTACGGCCCTGCCTGACCACGCGCCCAATACCAGTCGTGGATGACCTCCATCAGCCCGACGTTGCCCCAGTTGTGGTCGTGGTAGCCGATGCCGGCGGACTCGTGCCGCTCGCCTCCGATGCTGTACCGCGCAGTCACCTTGCCCTTCGGGACGGACGGGAGCCAGGCGAACTCGCGCGTGCGGTCCGCGCCGAACAGCATGAAGCCGGTCTCGGGGCGCCAGGGCGGGACCTCGCCTTCGAGGGTGACATCGACCGCGATCTCGTCGAGCGTGGCGGTGATGCGGTATGTGGACAGGTCGCCGCTGAAGCGGTTGTCGCCGATGCGGACGTCGGCATGATCCCTGGCGCTGCTCCATGAGGCGGGGTCGAACTTGACGACCTTCTCGAAGCTGCGGCCGTCGGGCAGGTCGAGGTTCAACAGAATGGTCGGATCGAGCGGCTTCTGCGGCGTGGCCAGATCTTTGTCATCGAAGACGACGACGAGCTTGGCGCCGTCATCCAGATGGGCATCGAAGTACCACCACTCGTAGGTGCCCGGACGGTCGTCGGTCCGCGCGCCGTCCTCCCATGCCTTGATATCTCGTCGGGCCAGACCGAGACGTTGGTAGTCGGCGTCCGAGCTCGCGGTCACGGCCATCGGCTCGGCGGTTGCGGTTGGTCCGGCGGCTCGATGTGGTGCGGCGGTTGTGGCCACGTACGCTCCTAACTTGACGAGTGTCAGATTCGACATGAGGTACCGTATGCGTTAATCTGACGGGTGTCAAGCAGCCGCAGTCTTGAAGATCGGAGCCGATGAACCGTGACTCGTTCGAGCAGGGAACCCGCGACGAGGCCTCCCGCCCGCCGGGTGGGCCGACCGACCCAGCCCACCGACGTTCCCGCTGAAGAGGAGATCCTGGCGCGTGGACTAGCTGCCTTCGCCGAGCTCGGCTACGACGGAGCGTCAGTCCGCGAGCTCGCCCGACGGCTCAGCGTCAGCCACAACTTCATCAATGACCGCTATGGCTCGAAGGAACGGTTCTGGCGCGCGGTGGTCGATCGGTCGCTGACCGGCCGGGTCGCACGGCTGCGCGCTGCCTTGGGCGCCGAGCAAGGGGACGATCTGGCTCGGTTGCGCAACCTCGTTCACGCATTCCACCAGGCGAACGTTGCGGATCCGGATGTCCGGCGGATCCTGCAGTACGAGTCGATGCGAGGCGGTGGGCGGCTCGAATATGTGTTCGAGCGCTACCTGGTGCCGGTCCGCGAGGCCGTCGCCCCACTCGTGCAGAGGCTGGTCGAGGAAGGTCGGGTGCCACCGATCCCGATCGACGTGATGGTCTTCGCGGTCGTTGCGATGACCTCGGTCAGTGCCGAGGTGCCCTTCGTCTCGTTGCTCGGCGACACATTCGCGGCCGATCCAAGGGGGTACGCCAGGATGCTCAGCGACATCCTGCTGGACGGTTTGGTAATCAATCCTGAGCGCTGACTCGCCCCTCCTTCGAGGGGCGCGGACCGTCACTCGATCAGGGGCGGTCCGAGGTTTGAATCGAAGAGGGCTGGCGTGCCTCCGGTGTGCCAAAAGACGACCGGACCACGCAGGCGGTCCTGGCGGGCCAGGTCGATCAGTCCAGCGAGCGCCTTCCCGGAGTACACAGGGTCGGTCAGAATTCCTTCTGTGTGTGCCAGCAAACGGATCGCTTCCTGACTCGCTGCCGTGGAGGCTCCATATGCATGGCCGCGCTGGGAATGATCGATTGCCACCTCGTCCTGTCGCCACGTTCGATCCATCCCGGCCAGCCGCCCGGCATGCGTAGCGATCTCGGCAACCTCGACCTCAAGCACCCCTGCGGCCTTCGCCACGGCCACCCCCAGGATCCGTGGGCCTCGGCCAAGGATCGCTCGCCCGACCTCGAGCCCGGCCTGCGTTCCTCCGCTCGATGTCGCGTGCACGATGAGATCGGGGCTCAGGTCGGCTGCAGCGCATTGCTCGGCGAGCTCCAGGTAGCCACGCGCTAACCCAAGTGCGCCAACCGGTGTCGAACCGCCGGCGGGGATGAGGTATGGGAGCTGACCCTCTTCTTCAAGGTCGCGGCATTTCTTGGCAAGCATTGGCTCCAGCTCATCCCATCCGGCACCCGCAACTAATTCAACCTCCGCACCGAAAAGCCGATCCAACAGATAGTTACCCGACGGGGTCCCGGACTCCGCCCCACCCAGGATCAGGACACAACGCAGGCCAAGCATCGCCGCAGCGCAGGCGGTGGTCCGCGCGTGGTTGGATTGAACTGCGCCCACCGTTACAAGCACATTCGCGCCGACCCGCTGCGCGTCTGCGACCAAGAACTCGAGCTTGCGAACCTTGTTGCCGAGGAGGCCAACCGAGCCGATGTCGTCGCGTTTGGCCCAGACCTCAACGCCAACCTCCCGGCTGAAACGCGGGAGCATATGGAGAGGGGTAGGGCCCAACGTCATGTCGACGCGGGAGGCAAGCGCCTCATCCGGACCGGACCAACCTCTGTCGGTTCTCATCATGGTTCCTTTCACCCGCTGGGTTAGCGGGATTGAGCTCCAGGATGGCCGGGATTTCGGCCATGTCAGTCTCACGATTGCTCCGAGCCGCTCACACGTGGCGTATCTATACTGTCTCGCCGGATCGAGGTGTGAGCGCCGGCACCAGCCGTCACGGAGAGGGCATGAGCGAGGGCTCGGGCATCGGCGCCGCGGTGATCGGCACCGGGTTCATCGGCACCGTCCACGTCGAGCAGCTGCGCCGGATCGGCGTCCAGGTTCGCGGCGTGCTCGGGAGCACGCCGGAACGCGGCCAGGCGCGTGCCGCGGCGCTGGGTGTGCCACGCGCCTACGCGTCCCTCGAGGCGCTCCTGGCCGACGACTCGGTGGACGTCGT
>VBKA01000221.1 GCA_005879815.1 Chloroflexota bacterium | reverse complement strand
GACGGGAGCCGTCAGGAACTCGGCTCCGCGGCTACGGAGCGTGTCGTATGCGGCCTCGCAGTCCGGGACGCGAATCGTGAACTCGTGGTCGACGAGCTTGGGATCGGCTGGCGGCGTGAAGGTGACATCAGGCTTGTCCTTCGTGGGCTCTCCGCCGGTCACCAGCAGGATCCAGGTGCCCGCGAAGCTGAAGACCGCCGACGTCCCGCCGTATTCCCGGTACAGGCTGGCTCCGAGCACGTCTCGGTAGAACGCGACAGACCGATGGAGATCCGAAACCACCAGCAGCACCGTGAGCGCCATCCCCTCGGACGGGAACTCACCGATCACGCGCGTTCTCCTGTCGCTCGATCTCTTCGCGGAGCGCACCAAGGATCTCGAGCTCGACACGGTCCTTGGGTCGTCCCGCGCTGCGCTTCATCCGAATGAGGTCGTCGATGCTCGCAATCATGACCGCGGCCTCTCCGCGATTCGAGTCGGCAATGCCTCAATCCTTTCCGCGTCGAAGCGCCCGGCCTGGCAGCGCGCCGGTGTGCTCGCTGTCGCGGACCACCGGGATCCCGTTGACGATCACGTGCTCGATCCCGATCGGGAATCGCCGAGGCTCGTCATAGGTCGCAAGGGCCGCGACCGTCCGCGGGTCGAACACAACCAGATCGGCGACCGCTCCGTCCCGGATCACCCCACGATCCCGCAGCCCCAGACGGGCCGCAGGCGCTGAAGTCATCTTCCGCACCGCCTCCTCCAACCCCATGATCCGCTTCTCGCGCACGAACTCGCCAAGGATGCGGGGAAACGACCCGTAGGTGCGTGGAGAGGGCTTCGCCCCAACGAACGTCGAGTCGGTTCCCACCATCCCCGCAGGATGCGCCACGAAGCGGGGGAGCGTGTCGGCGGTGGGGCCGCTGGTCACCTGCGAGACGCGCAGATCCTCCTCGAGAAGCAGGTCGCAGATGGCGTCCACCGCATCGCTCTCCGTCTCGGCGATGTAGTCGGCCAGCGTCCGGCCCTCCCAGGCCTGGTTTGCAGGCCTGGCGAAGTACCCGAGCCGGATGTCGGCCCAGCCAGCGGTGCTCGTCGACGCCGCGCCTGGGTGCCCAACCTCCGCGCGCAGACGCTCGCGGACGCGCGGGTCGGCCAGGCGCTCGAGCAGCGCCATCGGTCCACCCGACTGGACCCACTGCGGAAGCTGGATCAGCAACCGCGTGCTCGCCCACTCATAGGGGTAGCTGTCGAAGGTGACGTCGTGCCCGGCTGCACGTGCCTGCTCGATGAGTCCCAGCAGCTGCTCGGGGCCGCCCGGGTAGCCGGACCGATGGTAGAAGTGCGTGATGTGCGTCGGCCCACCGCCCCGCCTGCCGATCTCGATCGCCTCCCGAAAGGGGTCCAGGAACCGATCGCCGAGCGTGTAGCGCACGTGGGTGTGGTAGAAGCCGCCGAACCTGGCCGCCTCGGCGGTGAGCTGCGCCAGCTCCTCGGTTGAGGCATATGACCCGGGCGGGTAGTCCAGGCCGCTCGACAGCCCGTATGCGCCCTCCTCCATCGCCTCGCGGAGCGAGGCCCGCATGCGGTCGAGGGAGGGAGCGCCGGCTGGCGTCTCCTCCCAGCCGATGGCCTCGATCCGCAGGGCCGAGTTGCCGACCATCAACGCGACGTTGACCGCCACGCCGCGGTCGAAGCGGTCGAGGTAGCTCGCGATCGAATCCCAGTCGTAAGCGATCTCCGGCCGGCCGTCGAGCCCGCCGTTGAGCCGGACGAAGGCCTCGAGGTCCTGGCGCCGGCGGAAGGGTGCGTATGCGTTGCCATCCACGCCGACCACCTCGGTGGTCACTCCCTGTCGCAACTTGGGCTCGTGGCGCGGCTCGGTCAGGATCCACAGCCCCGAGTGGCTGTGGAGGTCGATAAACCCGGGACACACCACCCTTCCCGTGGCGTCGATGCGTGTGCCCACATGGTTCGGCCTTGCTGCCTCGTCGCTGATGATCCGCATCCGCCCGTCGACCACGGCGACATCGGCGGTAAATCCGGGCGCGCCGGATCCGTCCACCACCGTGCCGCCCGTGATCAGCAAGTCCGCCGAATCAGGCATTCGGGGGGCCGTCGAGGCGGCGGCCCCGCACCCAGGCAGCGCGCACCATGTTCGGATGTGAGCGGAAGATGAGGCGGCTGGCAATCTCCTCGGGCTCAGCCGCGTCGAGGTGGGGGAGTGGAGCGGTGAGCGCAGTATCGACGGCGATCAGGTCCGCCTCCTTGCCGACTTCGACTGAGCCGATGGCGTCTGCCAGGCCAAGCGCGCGGGCGCCTTCGAGGCTGCCGAGCCGGAGCCAGTCCATCGGCGCCAGTGGGGGATAGTGGTCGTCCAGCATCGTTCGCAGCCCGCTCTGCGTGTAGGCA
>VBKA01000220.1 GCA_005879815.1 Chloroflexota bacterium | reverse complement strand
GTCCGTCAGGTATAGATGGCAGACGACATTCGGATTGACCGATGCGCGACACCCAGGGCCGCCGTTGATACGAGGGCAAGTGTTGGATGGCGCGCCCGGCAGGAATCGAACCCGCGACCTGATGGTCCGAAGCCACCCGCTCTGTCCGCTGAGCTACGGGCGCGCGTTTCACGCTCAATGAGAGCGGAAAACCAAAAACTTCGTTGACTGCATAGCAGCGACAGCCCCCATCCTAGCGAAAGGCGACTACTCCGCCAACGTTGGGTCCTACGCCCCGCCATGGTCCTCGTACCGAGGAGGTCGATGCGATACCAGGCCCGCAGGCGCAAGTTGCGAGCGGTTTGGTCAATTGTCGGCCTCACCGATCCATTTCCGCGGCGGTCCCTATGGGAGTGGTACCGCGCATGGAGCGGTAGTTAATCTTCCGCGATCCGCAGGGCCGCGCCTTCGAGATCACGGAATGGAAGCGACGCTAGCGCAGGTGATCCCAGTTGCCGTGACGGCCCGATTGATGGCAACTCATCGGCTCAGCCGATAACGCGCCAGGATTGAGGGTTGCCGGAGGTCCTTGCCGGCGGTGAGGGGCGAGCCGTAGCATCCGGCGGAATGGAGACCGGAGCGAAAGACGGCCCGCAGCCTGACGCCAAGCGGGAGGAGGCCCGGCCGTCCGACTCGGTGACGCGCGGGTTCCTGTTCTCCGACCTGCGCGGCTACACACAGTTCGTGGAGACCCACGGCGCCGCCTCCGCCGCCTCCCTCCTGGACCGCTACCGCGCCCTGGTCCGCGAGGCGATACGCCGCTTCGGGGGTGCGGAGATCAAGACCGAGGGCGACAGCTTCTACGTCGTCTTCAGCTCCGTCAGTACCGCCGTCCGCTGCGCGCTGGTCATCACTGGCAACGCCATCGCCGAGGCGGCGCAGCATCCCGACGAGCCGATCCGGGTGGGCGTGGGCGTCCACGCCGGCGAGACAATCGAGACCGCGGAAGGCTACGTCGGCTCGCCAGTCAACATCGCAGCCCGGATCTGCGCCCAGGCGGGCCCAAACGAGGTCCTGGTGAGCGAAACGGTGCGGGCGCTCACCCGAACCGTGCTGCCCGTCCGCTTCGAGTCGCGCGGACGCCGCCAGCTCAAGGGCATCGCCGAGCCGCTGGCTCTGTATGCCGCCATCGAGACCGAGCCCGGAGCCGTGCCGTGGGCCGAGCCCCAGGGGCGGCCCGGCCGGGTCAGCCGGCGGCAGCTCGCGGTCGGCATTCCCATCCTGACACTGGTGGCACTGGCGGTCATCGGCTCGCTGCTGTTCCGCGCGCTGGGTGGGCCGGGGGCCACGCCATCCCCCGCGCTGGCTGCCGCACTTCCACCCGGCACCTGGAAGATCGGGCTCGTAATGCCGCTGACAGGCAAGGAAGCCGTACTCGGCGTTCGGCTAAGGAACGCGGTGGAGCTCGCGATCAACGATGCGAATCGCTCCGGAGGGATCTTCGCCGGGTCACGGCTGAAGCTGGCCACATCCGACGATGGCGATTCATCGGCAGGCGGGGAGGATCCCGGGAAGGGGGCTGCCAGCGCCCAGAAGATGGCCCGAGACGGTATGACGGTGGCCGTCATCGGTCCTCTGAACTCTTTGGTGGCGGAGGCCATGATTCCAGTCACGAATGCCGTTGGCCTCCTGCACTGCAGCCCGAGCAACACCAGCCCCGCGCTGACCAAGCCGCGGTTCGGGGCGTTGGACCATCGATCTGCGCATCCGACCGTCATCAACTACGTGCGGATCGCGCCGTCGGATGACATCCAGGGGCAGGCGCTCGCGAAGTACGCCTTCAACGACCTAGGTGCCCGGCGCGCGCTGGTCATCGATGACGCCGCGGATGTTGGGCGGGAGATCGCCGATGGTTTTCAGGAACCCTACGAGAAGCTTGGCGGCGCGGTCACTCGACGAGCGCTGAACCCGGGCGCGGATCCTATGTCGGTCCTCGGCAACCTCTCGGCCGGCTCGGCGGCGCCAGTCGTCGTCTTCTTCGGCGGGTTCACCGGTACAGGCGCCGTCGGGCTCCGGAAGGCAATGGTCTCTTCTGGTCACGCCGACGTTCCGTTGCTCAGCTGGGATGGGCTGTTCGACGGAAGTGGCGCTGACAAGGGCTCGTACATTCAGCGGATCGGCGCCACCGTCGCGGTGGGCACGTTGGTATCCCACGCCGCACAACCGCCGGCGCTCCAGGGCTTCCTGGACCGATATCGCGCGGCGTACGGCTCGGAGCCGAGTGAGTCCGTCGGCTCAGTTTTCGATGAGTTCGCCGCGGCAGCGTACGCCTGCGCGCAGGTGATCATCCAGTCGCTGCAGAAGGTGGCCACGGGCCGGCCGAGCGCGTCGCACTTGCGTGAGGCCGTGCGAGCATGGGCCGTGGACCCCGGGCATGCGTACCAGACCGTGGTGAGTGACGTTGCCTTCGACTCCAACGGCGACAACGTCCACCAGTACGTCGCCTTCTACCGCGTCGACCCGACCGCGCGAGGTGGGAAGGGGGACTGGGTGATCGCGCACCAGGCGGACTACGGTCCGCCACCCTAGGCTGGGGAGTCGGTGTAGGCAAGTCTCGGCTGGCCACGAAGAGGCCGGCCCACCTACTGGGACAGCGGATAACTCTGTCGCTTTCGCTCGGCTACCCACGCTCACGCCACAGCGCATCCGCCGATTTGGTCCGAAGCCACCCGCTCTGTCCGCTGAGCTACGGGCGCGCGTTTCACGCTCAAATAGAGCGGAAAACCCGATGGGGCATTGTAGGCACAGCGCTCACACACCGAGATGACGAAGCCACCTCCCGCGCAATGAGTTCACGCGAGGTCGAGAGGCATCGG
>VBKA01000211.1:3035-3564 GCA_005879815.1 Chloroflexota bacterium | reverse complement strand
TGTAGATCTTGCCGATGACCTCCGGGCTGAAGTTGAGCTTGTCGGTCACGCCAGGGAGGTTGTAGGCCAGGACGATCGCACCAAAGACCGTGGGGATGTGCAGGATCGGTCCGTTCTTGCTCTCCGCCGCTGTCTTCTCCTCCGGCTTCAGCGGAGCATCGGAGCCGGCGAACTGGACGACGTTGGCGGTGATGTCCTTGACGCCCTGGCCGGAACCGCCACCGGTGTAGCTGATCTGGATGCCGGTCTCATTGGCATAGTCCTGGGTCCACTGCTCATAGACCGGCTGCGGGAACGTGGCCCCGTCGGCCGCGATGCCGCCCGAAAAATCAGGCTTGGCGGGAGCGGTGTTGAGGTCGACCTGTCCAGCCGGGGCACCCGAGCTCGAGGAGCTGCCCGCGCCGGTGGATGAACCGGTGTTGCTCGAGCAAGCGGCGAGCAGCACGCTCGCGCCGACGGCGACGGCGACGAGCGGTCGCCACTGGCTGGGTACGTCCAATCGATGCCTCCTTTGGTGCGACGTGGCCGT
>VBKA01000211.1:0-3007 GCA_005879815.1 Chloroflexota bacterium | reverse complement strand
TAGTCGCCGATGAAGGCTCTGTTAAGTCCAGGCGCTCTCCTTCGTCGATTGCGGCGGCTGGCGGTCCCCCTTTGCGGGTCGATTAACCTTGGCGCCCTACGCTGGAGGTTCGATGGCCACCACACAGGCGGGGGTAGCCCGCCGCGGCAGACCAGCTCGAGCGGTTCCCGTGCGCCGCCCGAAGGTGGCGCACGAGCGTTACCTCAACCGTGAGCTGTCGTGGATCGACTTCAACGAGCGCGTCCTGGAGCTGGCCGAGGACTCCGCCATGCCTCTGCTCGAGCGCGCCAAGTTCCTCAGCATCTTCGCCAGCAACCTTGACGAGTTCTACCAGGTGCGCGTCGCCGGCCTGCGTCGCCAGGAGGCGGCCGGCCTGGGAATGACGCGCTCGAGCGACGGGCTGACTGCCACCGAGCAGCTCTCGCGCATTGGCGAGCGCACGGCGGGACTGGCGCTCCGGCACGCGCGCCTTTTTCTCGACCAGCTGGTCCCGGGCCTCGCGGCGAGCGGCGTGCGCCTGGTCCGCTGGGCTCAGCTGGATGCAGGCCAGCGACAGGCGCTGACTGCGCTCTTCGAAGAGCACATCTTTCCGGTGCTCACGCCGCTAGCGGTCGACCCGGGGCACCCATTCCCGTACATCTCGAACCTGTCGCTCAACCTCGCGGTGCGGGTGGCCGATCCCGACGCCCGACGCCTGCATTTCGCGCGCGTCAAGGTGCCGCCGCTGCTAGGCCGTTTTGCCAGTCCGGAGGACGGGGTCTTCGTCCCGCTCGAGGACGTCATCGCCGCGAACCTTGCTCGGCTCTTCCCCGGCATGCGGATCGTCGACCACTACGCCTTCCGCGTAACGCGCAACAACGACCTGGAGGTGGACGACGACGGCGCGGAGGATCTCCTGGAGGCGCTGGAGGAGACGATCCGCAAGCGACGCTTCAGCCCGGCGGTTCGGCTCGAGGTCGAGGACGAGATGCCGGAGGAGATCCTGGACCTGCTGGTTCGCGAGCTGCAGGTCCAGACTTCTGCCGTGCAGCGGTTACCCGGGCCGCTGGACCTGGCTGGCCTGGTGGACCTGTACGCCATCGACCGTCCCGACTTCAAGCACGTGCCATTCCAGGCCGCCACGGCCCCAGGGCTCTCGCAGAGCGACGGCCAGCTCCCGGACATGTTTGCGGTGCTGCGGAGCGGCGACCTTCTCGTGCAGCACCCCTACGAGTCGTTTGCGGGCAGCACCCAGCTGTTCATCGAGCAAGCGGCCGCCGATCCGCAGGTGCTGGCGATCAAGCAGACCCTCTACCGCACCGCGGTCGAGAGTCCCATCGTTGATGCGCTGGTGCGCGCGGCGGCGGCGGGCAAACAGGTCGTCGTCCTGGTCGAGATCCAGGCGCGCTTCGACGAGCAGCGCAACATCGGCTGGGCGAGGCTCCTGGAGCAGGCGGGCTGCCACGTCGTGTATGGGGTTGTTGGCCTCAAGACCCACGCCAAGCTCTGCCTGGTGGTCCGCGAGGAAGGCGGGCGGATTCGGCGCTACGTGCACGCCGGGACTGGTAACTACAACCCGGCCACGGCCCGGGTCTACGAGGACGTCGGCCTCTTCACCGCCGACGAGCGTCTCGGGACCGAGGTGAGCAGCCTCTTCAACTACCTGACGGGCTACTCGCGCCATCCCCAGTACCAGCGCCTGGTGGTTGCGCCCCACGCCATGCGCCATCGGCTCATCGAGCTCATCGAGCGAGAGGCGCGCCACGCGGGTGACGGCGAGCCCGGGCTGATTCGGATCAAGGTCAACAACCTTATCGACGAGTCGGTCATCGAGGCCCTGTATGCGGCCAGCCAGCAAGGCGTCCGAGTGGAGCTCATCGTGCGCGCCATCTGTGCTATTCGGCCGGGCATCGCCGGGTTGAGCGACGGCATCGCGGTGCGCAGCATCCTGGGTCGCTTCCTCGAGCATTCGAGGGTCTTCTCCTTCCGCAACGCCGGAAGGGAGGAGGTCTACATCGGGTCCGCCGACCTGATGCACCGCAACCTGGATCGGCGCGTCGAGACGCTGATCCGCGTGGACGATGAAGCGGCGCGGCTGCGGCTGAACTCCCTCCTCGACCTGGCGACGCGTGCCAACGAAGGGGTCTGGACGCTTGGTCCCAGCGGTTCGTGGTCGCGCATGAAGGCCGATCCCGGCGAGCCGCGGCTCGACATGCAACGCGAGCTCATGCGGCATGCCTCCGCCCGTGCGTGAGCGCGAGCTCAAGCTAGCTGCCCCAGGATCGTTCGTCGTGCCGGACCTGACCGATGATGGCCTTGGCGTGCTCGCGATGCAGGAGCTGCCGGAGCTGACGCTGACCAGCACCTACTACGACAGCGCCGACCTTCGACTGGCACGCAGCGGCGTCACCCTCCGCTATCGGACCGGCGAGGAGACGGGGCCAGCGTGGACGCTGAAGCTGCCGGCAGGCGGTCACGACGCGTCAGAGCGCGATGAGCACACCTTCCAGGGTTCGCCGGACGCCATCCCCCTTGAGGCTGCCGAGCTCGTGACCGCCTTCGTGCGCAGCGCGCCAATCCAGTCGGTCGCGTCGCTCGAGACCCGGCGCAAGCGGTGGATGCTGTGCGGTGCCGACGACCAGGCGCTCGCCGAACTCGCCGATGACCAGGTCACCGTGCTGGACGGGACACGCGAAGTCGCGCGTTTCCGGGAGCTTGAGCTCGAGAGCCGCGGACCGGACCTGGCAGCGCTGCGCCCCATCGCCAACCGGCTCCGGCGCGCGGGAGCGGTCCTCGCCGAACCGGTCCCCAAGGCCGTCCGTGCGCTCGGGCCGCGAGCCTCGGCGGCGCCCGATGTCGCTCCAGTTGACGTTTCGCCGCTGGACGTCGCCGCGAAGGCCGTTCAGGCTGCGCTCTCCGCCGGCCTGGCGCGCCTGATCGCCAACGATCCGCCGACGCGCCTCGGCGACGTCGAAGGGCTGCACCAGATGCGTGTCGCCACGCGACGGCTGCGCAGCGACCTGCGCAC
>VBKA01000215.1 GCA_005879815.1 Chloroflexota bacterium | reverse complement strand
CCGAGCCGGGCATTCTGGTTCTGAATCGGGCCAAAGACCTTGTCGAGCCGGGTTCGCACCCCGGTCCAGATGCCGTCCAGGTTCCGCCAGGCATCCGTCAGCGGAGCAGCCACGGCCACGCTGGCAAGCGTCCAGGCCATCACGATCGAGACCGCGATGAAGACCACCCCGGTGCGCATGATGGAGGCCGGCACCTCCGCGTTCTCGTTCACGCGACGCCGGCGCCAGCCTTCCTCGCGGGTCAGCAGCGAGGCGCGCAGCCACAGGAGCAGGGCGGCCAGCACGAAGAGGACCAGGTATCCGAACAGGTCCAGGAAGGTGGCGCTCATGTTCGCGATCAGCGCCGCGCCGACGAGGAGGATGGCGTCCAGCACCCGATGATGGCGATAGAGCGTGTAGGCGGCCATGAAGGCGGTCACCCACATGAGGGCCGCCAGGCCGATGGCGTACGGCGAGAACTCGGACGGGTATCCGAAGTGGGCGACGATTCGCATCCAGCTGATCGCCTCGAAGCGGAGTCCCAGGAGCCGATCGAGGACCGAGAGGTTGGGGAAGTATTCGCCGCCGATCGTCAGCAAGATCACGGCCGTGCCCGCCAGCGCCGAGATCGGTAGCGTGGCCACCACGCTCAGGGGCACGAGCGCAAGGAGGGCTCCCAGCAATGAGCCGTACAGCGCGACTGGCACGAGGAAGTCCTGGTGGCTCAGCCATCCGGCGCGCTGCACCGACCACGCGAGGCTGAGCAGCATCACCATCAGCAGGAAGTAGGCGAGCCAGCCCTCGCGCGGGCGCACCACCCGGCGCAGCCAGTCAGGCATGGTCCAATCAGGCACGGACCCGGATCCTTCCGCCAAGGATCTCCGGCAGGCTGACGCCCGCGGCGACCGGATAGGTGGTGATGTCGTACTCAGCCAGGGCGTGGCGACAGGCCGCCAGTTCGGCATGTGCCGCCTTCCGCGCAGCATCTTCGACCTCGGTCAGCGCCTCGCCCTCAGCGGCCGGTGTCTCGGGGAGGAACGAGTAGCGGTCGAGGAGCACCACCACCACGCCCACCCCGCGCCGCCGGAGGCCAGAGAGGGCGCGCACCCATTCGCGGTCGGTCGAGCCGCTGACGATGCACAGGGTCATGCCCCGCCGCAGCTGCGGGAGAGTCGCCACCACGATCTCGGCGAGCGGCTGGTTCCCGTCGGCCTGCACGTTGGCCAGTAGATGGAGCATCTTCTGCTCGACGCGAGTCCCGCGGTCCGGGTTGAGCAGCTGCAGGCGCCGAGCCGAGGCGGTGATCCCCACTGCCCGGTTGTCCGCCAGGGTGCGGAGCGCAATGGAGGCCGCCACGCTGACGGCCGTCTCGACCGAGGAGGACTCGCTGTCGCCGGCGTGGGCGGATCGGTCGAGGTCCAGCAGCAGCCACAGGTCGGCGGCCTGCTCCAGGTCGAACTCCTTGACCTGCAACTCGCCATGTCGCGCGCTGGAGAGCCAGTGAACGCGGTTGATCGCATCGCCGTGGACATATGGGCGAATGGTGCTGGCCAGGGGCGTGGCAGCCTCGAAGCGGCGCCTCGACGGGGAGCTGCCGTCAACCGGCGACGGGGGCAAGCGCCAGTGCGGGAGGTCGAAGACCTTGGGAAAGACGACCACCCCGGTCGGCTGCCCGACGACCATCTCGGAGCTGAAGAGGCCAAACGGATCGCCGGTCCGCACCCGCAGGGCGCCGAGGCGGTAGCTCCCCCGCCGCGTAAGGGTGACCTTGGCCAGCCACTGGCGCGATGCGCCAGCCTGCACACCGATCGCCCGACCCGGCAGGCCCGCGGGCAGCGTCGAGTCGTTCCAGACCTCGATCCACGGCTTGCCCCAGCGCGTGGTGTTGTCGATCCGGTAGACGGCCTGCAGGATCTCTCCCACGTGCGCACGCGGGTTAAGGACCTGATACCCGGCGCGGACGCCACGCAGCCCGTTTCGTGCGTAGAGCCACGCGCCAAGCAGCAGCCCAGCGCACAGGTACATCAGGAAGAAGAGGAACGAGATGCCGGTGCTGAAGGCGGCAACGACCAGGACCGTGCCGAGGAACACGAATCGCAGCTGCTTGATCGGACCGCCCACCGGTCGGGACTCCTCGTTCGATGCGTCAGGCGGAGGGCGTGGTGCTGGGCGTCACGGTCGTCGAGGCGGAGGTCGCGGTGAGCGTGGCGACCGGTATCGAGGCGAGGATCTCGCGCACGATGCGGTCAGGGTCGACCTCACGCAGCGAGGCCTGGCTCTTGACGATCAGGCGGTGCGCAAGGATCGCGACGGCCAGCGACTTGACGTCATCAGGGATGACATAGTCGCGCCCCTCCATGGCCGCGAAGGCCTGCGCCGAGCGGTAGAGGTTGAGCGAGCCGCGTGGCGATGCCCCCAGATAGACGTCGGTATGCTCCCGGGTCGCCGTGACGAGCCGGACGATGTACTCGGCGACCGCCTGGTCGACGTAGACCTCCTTGATGGCGGTCTGCATCTGACGCAGCTCGTCCACGTCGAGCACCTGCTGCACTGCATCGATGGGATGGATGCGCTTCTGCTCGTCGAGGATGACGATCTCCTCCATCGGCTTCGGATAGCCGATGCGCAGCCGCAGCATGAAGCGATCGAGCTGTGCCTCGGGCAGCGCGAAGGTGCCTTCGTATTCGATGGGGTTCTGGGTGGCGATCACCAGGAAGGGCGACGGCATTGGGTAGGTGACCCCGTCGATCGTCGACTGGCGCTCCTCCATGCATTCGAGGAGCGCGCTCTGGGTCTTGGGCGTGGCGCGGTTGATCTCGTCGGCGAGGACCACCTGGGCCATGATCGGGCCTGGCCGGAACTCGAATTCCTGCGTCTTCTGGTTGAAGATGGAAAGTCCCGTCACATCGGACGGGAGAAGGTCTGGCGTGAACTGGATGC
>VBKA01000016.1:584-16212 GCA_005879815.1 Chloroflexota bacterium | reverse complement strand
ATCTGGTTCTCTCGATCGGTCAGCCGATTCGGCAGGCGCTCGTACCAGCGCAATGCCTCCGTCACCGACAGCTGAGTCGTCTCGATGACGTTGCGGTCCCCGACCGTGATGGCCAGAACCTCTGGCTTCAGGCGCATGCCATGGCAGGTCGGGCAGGGTCGGGTGGTCATATACCGCTCGATCTCGGTCTTGATCATCTCTGAGCCGGTCTCGCGATAGCGCCGCTCGAGGTTGGGCACCACGCCCTCGAACGTCGTGTTGAACTGATGGGTGGCGCCCTGGCGCGTTCGGTACAGAACCGTGACTCGCTCGCCCTTGTTGCCGTACAGCAGGATCTGACGCGCCGCGTCAGAGAGGTCGCGCACCGGGACGTCGGTGCTGAACCCGTAGTGCTGCGCGACGGACTCGATGATCTTGCTGAACCATGAGTCGGTCACCGCCATCCGGCGCCACGGCAGCACCGCTCCCTCGCGGATCGAAAGGTCCTTGTTGGGCAGCACCAGGTCCGGGTCGATCTCGAGGCGGCTGCCGAGCCCCGTGCAGTCCGGGCAGGCGCCGTGCGGCGAGTTGAAGCTGAAGTTTCGGGGCGCCGGTTCCTCGAAGCTTCCGCCGTGCTCGGGGCAGGCGTAGCGCTCGCTGAAGAGCCGATCGGTCCCCTTGGGTCCCTCGTCGGTCAGGTGGACGAGCAGCGTTCCGTCCGCCAGCCGCAGGGCGGTTTCCATCGAGTCGGCCATCCGGGAGGCATCGGGGCGGAGTCCATCGGTCTCGTCGGCTGACCCGTGGCGGATGACCAGCCGGTCGACGACCACGTCGATGCTGTGCTTGAACTTCTTCTCGAGGCTGATCTCCTCGTCGAGGTCGCGCAGCTCGCCGTCCACGCGCACGCGCACGAACCCGGCCTGCCGCGCGCCCGCCAGCACCTTCTCGTGCTCGCCCTTCCGGTCCCGGATGAGCGGCGCCATGATCATGAGGCGCGTCCCCTCCGGCAGGTCGTAGAGCTGGTCCACCATCTGCTCGACCGTCTGGCGTGCGATCTCCCGCCCGCAGATGGGACAGTGCATGCGGCCGATTCGGGCGAAGAGCAACCGGAGATGGTCGTAGATCTCGGTCACGGTGCCGACGGTGGACCTTGGGTTCCGGGACGCGCCCTTCTGGTCGATGCTGATCGCGGGGCTCAGGCCGTCGATCTGGTCGACGTCCGGCTTCTCCATCTGTCCCAGGAACTGGCGTGCGTAGGCGCTCAGCGACTCGACGTAGCGGCGCTGCCCCTCGGCATAGATCGTATCGAAGGCCAGGCTCGACTTCCCCGAGCCCGAGAGCCCGGTGATCACGATCAGCCGGTCGCGCGGCATCTCGACATGGATGTTTTTCAGGTTGTGCTCGCGCGCACCGCGCACGGTGATCTTGTCGGAGGGCATCGAAGCTATCGTATCAGACCGATATGAACGCCTGTTCTGTTTGCTATCGAATGAGGCCGGTGTAGCTCGAAACCACCAGCGTGTTCCGGCATCGCTCGATGAGGTTGGCCGGGCATGCCGCGGCATCGGCATCGTCGAAATGGCCGGAGAAGACGAGCTGCTCCAACCCGGCCGTGCCCGTTCCGGGTGCCGACGCAGGCGGAAACGGCTCTCCGTTGGGCGCGGCCAGCCGCAACCCGGCTCGCAGGAGATCGGCCTTGCTCAAGGCGCCCTGCGGCTGATTGGGCACGAGGACGCGAAGGGGACAGTCCAGTGCCAGCCACGCCGATCCGGCACCCTGGATGGAGGGCGGCGTGCTTGAGCACGGAACTGGCAGCTCCACGTACCAGCCCACGACCTCCAGCTGCCTGGACCCGAAACGGGTCGCGGGCGAATTGCCGGGGGCGAGGATGTCGCTCACCGTGATCGGCTGGGGTGCCCGGTTGGCGCCTGCGAAGCCGAAGACAAGCAGGCCGAAGATCAAGAGCCCGATTCCCACCACGATCCCGGTCCAGATCCAGCGCTCACGGGTCGGTCCGGGATAGGTGGGCGGCTCGGCAACGGGATAGCCGCCGCCTGGTCGAGGACCGACACCCTCGCTCAAGACGCCGCCTCCCTCCAGGCGTCAGCGAGCAGCTCCAGCGAGCGTGCCCAGAGCGGCACGTGCGCGGGGTCCACCAGCCACGTCGAGGCTCCGGAGGGATGCGGCAGCGCCAGGACCAACGCCTGCGCACCCGCCCACGTGAGTGCGCGGCCAACCAACCCGTCTGCTCGCGCTTTGGAGCCAAACGCGTACCGATGCGCCAGCGCACCAACCAGCACCACGATTCGTGGCGCCACGAGGCGGACCTCCTCGTCGAGATAGGGCGACCAGCGCTGGATCTCGGCGCGCGATGGAGGCGCGTCCACCGAGGCACCAGGTCGGCGGCCCGGGTAGCACTTCGCGACGGAGGTCACGTACCAGCGATCGCGGAAATCCTCGACGCTGATCCCAGCCATCGCCAGCCACCCGACGAGACGCCTGCCCGCGTCATGCGCGAAGGGCAGACCAGTCTCGATCTCGCGCCGGCCGGGCGCCTGGCCGATGAGCATCGCGCGTTCGGACCCGTCTCCGGACAAGACTGGCGGTCTTCCACCCTCGCAGCGGGGCATCGAGTCCTGCAGGCGGCGGAGCTCCGTCCCGGCCGGCGCGCGTCGCGGCGTCGGTAGTGGCCACGGTCCGCCGTGGCGAACCCTGTATGGGCTGGCGGTCAGCCCTGGTCTCCTCGCAGTCGATCGGCCAGGCGCAGGTCATCGGCAATCGCCAGCCGCAGTGCTCGGCGCGCGCCGTCGGCCGACGCTCCTCCCGACTCGAGTGCCTCGAGCAGGGCATCGCGCGCTGCATAGAGGCGGTCGATCGGCTCAGTGACTGCTGCGCTCGCCTGGCCGCCTAACACGCGGGCGAGTGCTTCGTCCTGTTCGGCGATCGCCTTCATGCCCGGATCCCCGGAGAGCCGCTCGAGGCCTGCCCGGTCGATCGCCTCGGCCAGTTCCTCGCGCGCAAGCTCGAGCCATCGGAGCCACCGCTGCCACTCTTCCTCGGACGGCGGCAGCTCGTCCAATGAGAAGGCGGCTCGCCCGAGCGGCGTCCCGTCGCAGGCAGCTCGCTCGACCTCGTACCAGTTGTCGCCAACGAAGGCCGGGGCCGCCTCGTCGTTGCGACGCAGCCATTCGGAGAAGTGGAGGACCCGGCGCGGGATGGCCGCCACCGCCTCGCTGTCGCCATCCGCGAAGGCCGCGCAACCGGGCAGCTCAGCGGCATAGGCGGCGACCGTCGCTCCCCCGTCCAGCCCCGTCTCCACGAAGATGGCGTGCGGCATCGTGCCGGCCATCAGCGGGGCTCCACGACCTCCATCACGGGCGCCGGCGGCGCGGCGGCCGGCGCCGGGCGCCCGCCGCGATGATGTTGGGCCGCGCGCTCACGCTGAAGACCTCCCGACGCTCGCGGACGCCCTGGCCGTCCCGGCCGTCCCGTTCCCCAAGGTCAGCACCCGCCGCCTCGGCGTACACGTCAGCGGGGATGGTGCCCGGCGCGGCGGCCAGCTCCTCCCGCAGCCGCCGAAGCTGGAGGATCTCGTCGCGCAGGGCGGCCGCACGCTCGAACTCGAGGTTGCGGGCCGCCTCCTTCATCTGGGCCTCGAGCCGGCTGACCATCGCCGCCAGCTCCTCCGGCTCGGTGCTCTCGATCTGCAGCGCCGCCCGTTCCTCGGCCACGCGCCGCAGTCCCTCGTGGATGTCGCGGATCGCCTTGGTGATCGTCTCCGGCACGATCCCGCGCTCCGCGTTGTAGGCGAGCTGCTTGTCCCGCCGCCGGCTCGTCTCGTCGATGGCCGCCTGCATCGAGTCGGTCACCCGATCGGCGTACATGATCACGTGGCCGCCCACGTTGCGCGCCGCCCGGCCGATCACCTGGATCAGCGAGCCGCCCGAGCGCAGGAAGCCCTCCTTGTCCGCATCCAGGATGGCGACCAGCGTCACCTCCGGCAGGTCCAGGCCCTCGCGCAGCAGGTTGATGCCGACCAGCACGTCGTACACGCCGAGCCGCAGGTCGCGGAGGATCTCCACGCGCTCGAGCGTGTCGACCTCGCTGTGCAGCCATTGGACCTTGATCCCGATCTCGCCGAGGTAATCGGCCAGGTCCTCGGCCATCTTCTTGGTGAGCGTGGTGACCAGCACGCGCTCCCCGCGGCTGACGGTCTCGCGGATCTCGCTGACCAGATCGTCGATCTGGCCGGTCGTCGTGCGCACGGCGATCTGTGGGTCGACCACGCCGGTGGGTCGGATGAACTGCTCGACCACCTGCTGTGCGCGCTCGGTCTCGTAGGGTCCCGGCGTGGCGCTCATGTAGACCACCTGGTTCATGTGGTCCTCGAACTCGTCGAAGGTGAGCGGCCGGTTGTCGAGGGCCGAAGGCAGTCGGAAGCCGAACTCGACCAGGATCTCCTTGCGCGTCCGGTCGTTCTTGTACATGCCGTGGACCTGCGGAATGGTGATGTGGCTCTCGTCGACCACCAGCAGGAAGTCGGTCGGGAAGTAGTCGATCAGCGTCCACGGTCGCGAGCCGGCCTCGCGCCGCGCCAGATGACGCGAGTAGTTCTCGATCCCGGAGCAGAAGCCGACCTCGCGCATCATCTCGAGGTCGAACATCGTCCGCTGCCGGAGGCGCGCCGCCTCCAGCTCGCGACCCTCGGCGCCCAGCTCCCCCACCCGCACCTCCATCTCCGCCTCGATGTCGGCGATGGCCACCAGGAGCTTGTCGCGCGGCGTCACGTAGTGGGTCGCGGGATAGAAGTTCACGTCGCGGCGTTCCGCCTGCACCTCACCGGTGAGGGCGTCGACCTCCACGATCCGCTCCACTTCGTCGCCGAAGAAGTCGACACGCACGATGTATTCGCCGTGCGGCGGCTGCACCTCCAGCACGTCTCCGCGCACCCGGAAGCGTGAGCGCGCGAGAGCGGCGTCGTTGCGCTGGTACTGGAGATCCACGAGGTGGCGGAGGATGCCGTCGCGGCGGTATCGGCCCCCCACCTTGAGGCTGATCACGGTGGCTCCGTAGTCGACAGGAGCGCCGAGCCCGTAGATGCAGCTCACCGACGCGACGATGACCACGTCGAGACGTTCGAAGAGGGCCCGCGTGGCGTTGTGCCGCAGGCGATCGATCTCGTCGTTCCGGGATGAGTCCTTCTCGATGTACGTGTCGGAGCGCGGCAGGTAGGCCTCTGGCTGGAAGTAGTCGTAGTAGCTGACGAAGTATTCGACCGCGTTCTCGGGGAAGAACTCGCGGAACTCCTGGTACAGCTGTGCAGCGAGCGTCTTGTTGTGCGCCATCACCAGGGTGGGCCGATTGACCGCCTCGATCAGCTTGGCCGCGGTGTACGTCTTGCCGGTCCCCGTCGCGCCCAGCAGCACCTGGTGGCGCAGCCCCTCGCCGACGCCGCGAATCAGGCCATCGATGGCGGTCGGTTGGTCGCCGGTCGGCTCGAATGGCGCGTGAACCTTGAGGTCGGGCATGAAGGAGGCTCCGGAGCTCGGGGGGCAAACCCGATTCTAGCCGACACCATCGGTACCGACTTCGCAGTCCCAAGGGGCCTATTTGAGAAGGCACTCGCCAAACCTACGCTGCCGGGACCGATGACCATGCGAGGGCAGATCCGCAGTCGGCTCGGCGCGGCCGGCCCGGCCGTCCCGCGCGCGCGTCTTGCCGCCCGTCGGGACCATGGGCGCGGACAGGCCCTGGTGGAGTTCGTCGCGGTCCTCCTGCCACTGCTGTTGATCGTGGTCGCGATCGTCCAGTTCGGGCTCCTCTTCGGGGCAAACGTGTCCCTCACCAACGCCGCCCGCGAGGGCGCCCGCGCGGGCACGATCTACCTCTACGACCGCAACCACACCAAGGCCTGGAACGATGGGCAGCGCTGCGCGGCGGCGATGACCGCGGCGACCCAGGCCTTTGGCCTGCTCACCAACGCATCGCCGTACTTCAGCGTCACGACCACCAGCGGCGCATGCACCACGAACACCGGCGAGACACAGGTCAACGGCGACCTGACGGTCGCCTACTGCGCCAGCATGCCCACCTCGACCTCGCCCTGCCCCAACACCGTCGACCCAACGACGACCTGCGCGCCCGACACCCGTGAGGGGTGCCTCATGCAGGTCAGCGTCACCTACCGATCGGACATCATCGTCCCGCTCATCGGCCAGCTGCTGTCCCGCGACACGAACGGGCGCTTCGTCCAGAAGATCACGGCCACCATGGTGGTGAACTGATGCACGCGCGCAGCGAGATGCGCGATGCACGAGGCCAGGTCCTGGTCATGGTGGCATTGCTGCTCACCGTCCTGCTGGCCTTCTCGGGATTGGCCATCGACGTCGGACGGCAGGTCGCCGAGCGACGGCACGTGCAGACGGCCGCCGACGCCGGCGCGCTGGCCGCCTGCCGTTCGCTCATCGCCGGGGACTCCGATTCCGCGGCCGCCGCGGACGCGCGCGAGACCGCCCTGGCCAACCTGGCGAGCTCTCCTGCCGGGGCGAACGCGACGATCGCGGCCGATGGGTCCCCCGTCTACGAAAGCGGCCACGCCGGCGACCCCTCCTACCTGAACAGCGGCATCCTGATCAACGGAACCAGCGTACGCGTTGCGATCAGCTCGACCGTCACGACGACGGTCGCCCGCGCAATCGGCATCGCCTCCATGGATACCGGAGCGCGAGCGCGCTGCCAACTGCAGGGCGGCCCGGCGCTGCCGCTCGTCGCCCGCCGCTACCTGAACGCGCCGGGTCCCGGAAACGGCTTCGTCGACACGCTGGCCACCGACGCGACGAGCGCCGACGGGCAGGTGGACACCGGCACGATCACCGGCTACGACGTTCGGACACCCGCCAGCGAGGCCGAGCCAGGTCCGGCCATGGACCTGTACGGCCCCAACTCGAAGGCCGCCAATGACAACTCGTTCCGTGGCTTCGTGGCGCTCGACGTCCGCAACTTCCAGTCGACCACCTCGCGCATCTACTACAACCGAGTCACCGCGGGAACGTCGACCAACACGCTCAAGGACATGGAGGGCGCGTACCTGATCGACGGGTACATCGGGCCCATGTTCCCGCCGGTCACCTCGCCGGCCGATCCAAATGACCAGGTTGCGACGCTCTCCGGGAACGACACGGCCATGGTTCTGGGCAACTTCAGCCAGGTCTATGGCGTTGGTGACCGGATCCTGCTCGCCGTCTACAACGGCACCGTAATGCAGATCCCCGACTTCTCCATTAGCCCGCCCACCGCGATCACCCTCCCCTCCACGACGATCACGCCGGTTACCGGGCCGAACTTCTCCGTCGCTCGTAACGACGCCTTCAACAGCACCGTCGAGCTGTTCCTCCGGGGTGACCACAACACCGCGAATCCGGCGTACGACATCATCGACGAGCCGCCATCCACCGGTGTCCCGTTGGCCGGCAACATGAACATGCCGACCTGGTCGCAGAACAACTTCATCCCCGCCAAGAACGGCACCACAGTGGCCATGAACTCGATCCGGACGACGGCAGTGCCTGCGGGGATCTACACCGTCTGGCTCGAGGGCCAGTCCGGGAATCCCTACTTCCAGACCCGCCGCTACCCGGTGCCCGTGGCGGTGGGAGGCGCCGCCCGGGACTTCAGCCTCGGCAACTCCACGGTGAGCGGTGCGACCGCGACCCTGGGCGGCACCATCAGCGTCCCCATCTACGTCTCGACGACGACTGCCAACGCGACGAAGTGGGGCGCCACCGGATCGGCGGTCGGCCTCACCTACGACGCGGCTTCCTTCACCGACTGTTCGCTCAACGCCGCGGCCATCGGCGCCGGACAGATCACGCTCAGTCCGACCTCCGTCACACCGACGGCGAGCGGCAACGGCGCTCTCTCGACGCTCAGCATCAACACCACGGGACTGGCGGCTGGCTGCTACCGCTTCGACCTGCGGGCGACTGGCACGAATGGCGACGCACAGCCGGTGACCCATCTCCAGCCGATCACGTTCACGGTCGCCACCAGCGCGAGCAGCGGCAGCTACGTGGACATCATCGGCTTTGCCGTCTTCGAGATCACCGCCTACGACGCCAACAGCATCACCGCCCAGGCGGTGACCGGCGTGCACGCCGACCCCAATGACCAGGCACTGCGTCGAGCCGAGCAGGCCCGATTGATCGCCTGGTGAGCTCTCCATCCCGCCCGACGCCTGGTCATCGTCAGTAGTCCCAACGTCCTGCTGACAGCCTCCGCCCATCTGGAGAAGATCCGCCCGTGGAACTCGAGTACAGCGACAAGAACAGCAAGCGTTCGAAGCTCTATATCGCCGTCGGATTGGTGATCGCCCTCATCGTGGGCGGCGTCGTGTTCGTGGCGCTGCGATTCGCGAACCTGACCGAGACGATCGCGGTCGAGCAGCGGAGCGTGGTGGTCGCCGTCCGCGACATCGCCAGCCGCAAGCCCATCGAGGACGGCGACGTGGCGATGCGGACCGTGCCGGCCGACGCGACCAACGCTGCGGCCTTCACGCGCGTCGACGAGGTCCTCGGTCGCATCAGCGGCGTCTCGATCAGCACCGGCCAGCTGGTGACGCGCAACCTCCTCGCCTCCACCAATGCGGGCCAGGGGTTCTCGATCCTCGATGCGGGTGACAAATTCGATCCGACCGGCCCTGACCTGCGCGCCGTCTCGGTCACCGTGGCGGACGACCACGCCGTTGCAGGCACGCTGAAGGCAGGACAGCGCGTCGACCTGATCGTCACCATGGCCATGAACCCACAGCTCGGCCAGTCGTCGTCGCAGGCGAGCAAGACATTGGCCCAGTTCCTCCCGGGGCCGTCGACCAAGGTGACGCTCCAGAGCGTCGACATCCTGGCGCGCAACGGGTCGATCTACATCGTGCGCACCGACCTCATCACCGCGGAGAAGATCGCGGAGCTCACGGCGGCGGGTGGCCAGTTCACGATGGTCCTGCGACCCGACGAAGACAACCGAACGGCCAAGACCGTCGGCTCGACAATCGACAGCCTGATCCACGAGTTCCACTTCCCGTTCCCGAAGGTGGCACCTGTCGGGCAGAACCAGGCGGCTCCCTAGCGGCGTTTTGGACAATGCCGATGCCGATCATCCCTGGCCGACGACCCGCTTACTGGGCAATCAGAGACTCGTAGGCGTCCGAAACCTGTCGGCGCGTCTCGGCGATCGGCGCGGAGCCGTCGATCACCACGTCGGCGGCGGCGGCCTTGACGGCCTGCGGCGACTGGTTGGCGAGACGGGCGCGGGCCTCCGCCTCGCCGAGGCCGCGTGATTCCCGGACGCGCGTGATCGCGTCGGCCTCGTCGCAGACCACCACCCAGGTCTCATCCATCGCGTCGTGCAGCGGGGACTCGAGGAGCTTGATGACCTCGACCACCGCCGCCGGGGCACCGGCCTCCGCCAGCTCAGCCAGCCGGGCACGCACCGCGTCGCGCACGCGTGGATGCAGGATCGCCTCCAGCTCGCGGAGCGCTGCGGGATCGCTGAATACAGTCCGTCCCAGGGCGCGCGGATCGAGCGTCCCGAATCGCTGCTGGATGGCGCCGCGCGCCTCACCATCATTCTGGCGGACCTCGCGGGCGATCGCGTCGGCGTCGATGTGCGCCGCACCAAGGTCACGCAGCATGCCGGCCACGGTGCTCTTGCCGCAGCCCAGGTTGCCGGTCAGCCCGATCACCTTCATCGGTCTGACGACCGCTGGCCCCTTGACCCGGCCGCCGCGGCTTCCCCTGACGAGGAATCCGGCTGGCAGTACGGACAGAAGTGCGTGCTCCGCTGGCCGATCACCAGGCGCTGGATCGGCCGGCCGCACCGCAAGCACGGAGCACCCGTCCGCCCGTAAACCGCCAGCCGCTCGGCGTTCTCACCGGGTTCGCCGTCGGCCCCCACGTAGTCGCTGAAGCTCGCTCCCCGATTGGTGATCCCCTGGCGGAGGACTTTCCGGATGGACCGATGCAGCCGCCCCACCTCAGCCTGGCTCAGCGTGTCAGCCGCGCGCAGGGGGCTCAGGCGGGCGAGCCAGAGGGCCTCGTCGGCGTAGATGTTCCCGATCCCGGCGATGAACGACTGGTCGAGCAGGAGGGTCTTGAGCCGAGCCGATCGACCGGCCAGCCGGTCCGACAGGCGGCGGGCGCTGAACGACGGGCTGAGCGGCTCCGGACCATGGCGCGCAAAGACGTCGCCCACCCGGTATGGCGCGGCGGCTTCCCGGACCTTCGCTCGCCGCCGGCGCGCTTCGGCCAGCCCACGACGGCCAGCCACCCGCCCCGCGCGCAGGCTCCCGCCTTCGAACAGGCCGATTCGCCCGAACTTGCGCACGTCGCGGTAACGGAGCTCCCGGCCGTCGGCCAAGCGGAAGACGACACGCGCGTACCGGTCATCGGGCGTTCCCGGGTCCGCCACCAGCAACGCGCCCGTCATGCGCAGCGCCACCGTCATCACCCGCCCGTCGGCGAGCTGGATGAGCACGCTCTTGGCCCTCCGGCCAACGCGTTGGATGACCGAGCCACGCAGCTCTTCCGCAAATCGCTCCGGCGGGAGCGGGTGACGGATCGTCCGATCCCAGCGCACCTCGACGCCGGTGATCTGCGCGCCGGCGATCCAACGCTGCAGGTCGCGCGCGACCGTTTCGACCTCCGGGAGCTCCGGCATGGGGGCAGTGTGGCCGATCCGCCCGCGCTAGACCGCGATCGCGGGGATCGCCTCCAGCGACTCGTCCGCCTCTTCTGCGGCGACCTGTGCCGCGGTCTTCTCCAGGCGTCGCCACGTGCCGTCCTCGGCGGGGAGGTATCGGTCCATCTGCTCCCAGTTGGTGCCGACCTTCATGTCGACCTCGAGCGGGATGTCGAGCGGCCCATGATCTCCCTGGCCAGCGAGGCAAGCTGCGGCAGCTCCGTCTCATCGGTCTCGAAGACAAGCTCGTCGTGCACCTGCAGCAGCATCCGGGACTGCAGGCCGCGCTCGCGGAGCGCCGCATCCAGCCGGACCATGGCGATCTTCATGCCATCCGCCGCGGTGCCCTGGATGGGCATGTTGATGGCCATCCGTTCCCCCGCGGAGCGAAGCGCGCTGTTGCGGGCGCTGAGCTCGGGAATGTAGCGGCGCCGGCCGAGGAGGGTGGACACGAAACCCTGGTCCCGGGCGAGCATCCGGATCTCGACGGTATAGCGGCGGATGCCGGGATAGGCCTCGAAGTAGTCGGCGATGAACTTCTGCGCATCCTCGCGCGGGATCTTCAGCCGGTCGGCCAGGCCGAAGTCCGACAGGCCGTATGCGATCCCGTAGTTGATCATCTTTGCGACGCTCCGCTCTTTCGGGCCCACCTGCTCGGGGGCCAGCCCCAGCACTCGGGCGGCGGCCGCTAGGTGGATGTCCGAATGCTGGGCGAAGTCCGCCTTGAGCCCCGCGTCGCCGGACACGTGCGCCAGGATCCGCAGCTCCTGCTGCGAATAGTCCGCTGCCAGTAGGAGGCGGCCTCGAGGCGCTACGAATGCGCGCCGGATGCGTCGGCCGAGCGCTGAGCGAATCGGGATGTTCTGCAGGTTGGGATCGATGCTCGACAGCCGCCCGGTGGCGGCTACGGCCTGCTGGTAGGTCGTGTGCAGTCGCCCGTCGCGGCCCACCAGCGTGGGCAGCGCATCCACGTAGGTACCCTTCAGCTTCGAGACCTGGCGATGCTCGAGGATCAAAGCCACCGCCTCGTGCTGCGTCTTCAGCTCTTCCAGGACCGATGCGTCGGTCGAATAGCCGGTGCGGGTTCGCTTGGTGGCCGGCAGGTTCAGCTCGTGGAAGAGGATCTGCTCGAGCTGCTTGGGTGAGCCGATGTTGAACGGGTGCCCCACCAGCTCGTAGATCCGATCCTCCAATCGGGCCAGCTGGTCGCCGAACTCCCCGCTCATCTCCGCGAGTGCCTTCCGATCGATCTCGACGCCCGCGAGCTCCATCCGACCCAGCACCGGGAGGAGCGGCATCTCGACGTCGCGGAACAGGCCGGCCACTCCCGCTTCTTCGAGCTCGCGCTCCAGCAACGGCACCGCCAGCAGTGCGGTGAGGGCCTCGGCCGCGGCCCTGCGCGCCAGCTGGGCCTCGTCGGCGGTGCCATCGGCCTCGGTGGGGCGAGCTGGCAGCTCGGCGCTGAAGCGCTGCGCGGCGAGGTCCTCGATGGTCTGCGATCGCAGCGCCGGATTGACCATGTAGCCCGCGACCAGCGTATCGAAGGTCGGGCCGCGCAGCTCGAGCCCGCGCGCCGCGAGGAGCACGACGATCTGCTTGAGATCGTGCCCGATGACCCGGCGCTCGTCGCTGCGGAACCACTCGGGCAGCCCATCCGGCCCTTCGGCGTCATTCCAGGGCAGATACCAGGCGCTGCCATCCGCGCCGGCGAGCGCCAGCCCATGGACGGTCCGCTCGAGCGGGCGCCCCTGGCCGGCCATCCAGCCCAGCGCGACGTCGCCTCGCTGGTCGGTCAGCCACCCGTCGAGCGCCTCGCGATCCGTGGCGCTGCGCACGATCCTCGGCTCGACATGCTCGATGGCGCCGCGCGGGTCCGCGAGCGGATCCGGCGCTGGGCGCGCTGCAGGCGTGGCGCTGGAGCTGGCGCCTGTGGCTGCCGGCGCGCCAGAGGTGGCGTCACCGCGGCCGATCAGCTCGAGGCTCAGCTGGAGCCCACCGGCGGATGCCTCCGGCTCGAGCGGCGCTCCCACGGTCGACGGCGGCAACCGGTCGATGAGCGTGCGGAACTCGAGCTCGCGGAATCGCTGCGCGACGGCTCGCCGGTCGTAGCGTCCGGTGCGCGCCGACTCGAGATCGAGCTCCACGGGCAGGTCGATGACGATGCGGCCGACCTCGCGCGAGAGGAAGGCGGACTCGCGGTGCTCGGCAAGCCGGTCGCTCAGCTTGCCCTTGACCTCGTCGAGATGGTCGTAAATGGCGTCGAGCGAGCCAAACTGCTGGAGCAGCTGGATCGCGGTCTTCTCCCCCACCCCAGGCACGCCAGGGATGTTGTCCGAAGTGTCGCCCTTGAGCGCCTTGTAATCCAGCATCTGCTCCGGGGTCAGCCCGTAGCGCTCCGCGACTCGCGCCACGTCGTAGATCACCGTCGCGGCCACGCCCATGCGCGTGGTGAGCAGCCGCACCCGGTCGTTCACCAGCTGGAGGCCGTCGAGGTCACCGGATACGATCATCGTGTCGACATCGGCCTCCCGCGCACGTTGCACGAGCGAGCCGATTACGTCGTCGGCCTCGTAGCCCTCCAGCTCCCGAATGGGGATGCCCATCATCTGGCAGATCTCGCGCACGATCGGAAACTGGGCACGCAGGTCGTCGGGCATCGACGGTCGGCCGGCCTTGTATTCGGGATAGGCCTGGAACCGGAACTGCGGCCGTCCCAGGTCGAAGCTCACGATCGCGTAGTCCGGCTTCAGGTCCTGCATGCCGCGCAGCACGATCTGCAGGAAGCCAAACAGCGCGTTCACCAGCGTGCCGTCCGACATCGTCAGCGGCGGCAGCGCGAAGTAGCCGCGGTACACGAGGCTGGGACCGTCAATGAGCATCAGCAGGGGGCGTGGACGATCCTGCATGGCAGCATGAGTCTAGACCGATGGAGTGGCCGAGACCCTTGCACGCCGGCCCGCGCGCAAGCCTGCGGGGGCCGTAGAATCCAGCCCATGGCGGAGCGAATCAGCTTCGATCCCTACGCGACGCTGGGAGTCGCGCGCGGCGCCTCGGCGCTGCAAGTGGCGCGGGCGCATCGCCGGCTGGCAAAGCGCTTCCATCCCGATCTGCACCCGGACCAGTCCGGTACCGAGCGCATGCGCCGCATCAACGATGCCTGGCGGATCCTCTCTACGCCCGCGCGCAAGGAAGCCTGGGATCGCGAGCACCCCGCCGGAGGCATTCCGCTGCGGCACTGGGGCCCGACGCGCGCCTCCTTCCACCCTGCTCAGCCGAGCACGACGCGCACCTGGGCCTCGTGGCGGATGACCGCCGCGGAGACCCTCGCGGCGCCGCGCGTGCGTCGAATGCCCGGCGAGGTGCCCGCCTCGCCCACCCGACGCCCGTCGAGGCTGGCGCCTCAGCAGCAGACCTTCTGGGACACCGGTTGGGCGGCGCTGCTCGTCGCGGCGCTGATCCTGATGCTGCTGGCCGCAGCGGTGGTAGCTGGCAGGCTCGCCTAAGCGGACAATCGGCGGCGAACGTAGCCACGCGCCACGAAGGCCGCCGCGAGAAGGACGACTCCGGCACCCAGGAGCCACTCGAATGGTGGCCGCCTGCTGCCGGTCTCCACGAACAATCCGTTGGCGACGGGCGGTGCTGGGCGCGGGCGCTCTGGTCTGATGCCGACGCGGTCGGACTACCAACCTGCCCAAAGCGACCTTCCGTGGTCTGGGACGCGCTGGCCAAAGGCGATCCGCTCGTCTTTCCGCCCTGGGCGGCAGGCGCCGGGGCGGTCGAGGCCTGAGCCGCGCCCGCACCGCTGCTGGTCAGCGCGGGAGCGGCCCCCGCGGACCCCAGGGAACCGATGCCGGTGCTCCCGATCGCGCCAACCAGGATCATGATCACGCCGAGGGCCATGGCGGGCGCGGTGATGCCACGCAGCAGGCCGAGCCACCCGGGGCGAGCGGTGGTGGTTTCGGGAACGGGTGGCAGGAATCGGAGGGGGCGGGAGGGCACGACGTCGGGGAGCTCGGCGAGCGCGGACCGGAGCGTGCGGAGGTCCTCGACGATGGGGGCACAGCGCGGGCATCCCGAGACATGGGTGACGAGTGGGCCATCGGCCACGGCATCGGGCTCCGAGGCGGCCAGCGCCGCAAGGCGCTGATCGTCGGGGTGGCTGGGCTGGTGCATGGTCATCGGCCCTGACGTGCTCAACGCTCGAAGAGTTCCCGCTGCGGAGCGAGGATCTCGCGCAGTCGCAGCCGCCCGCGATGGATCCGTGACTTGACGGTGCCGATCGGCGAATCGGTCATGGAAGCCACCTCACCGTAGTCCATGCCGTACACATCGCACAGCACCACGGCGACGCGCTGGTCCTCCGGAAGCAGGCGGAGCGCACGCTCGAGGTATCGGTACAGCTCGCTCTTCTGCGCCTCTTCGACGGGGTTGACGGCACCGATGTCCGGCAGCTCGGCCTGCCCTTCCTCCGGCTCGGGCAGGGCGGTCGTGGGCCGGCGTTGCGCGCGACGAAGGATGTCGTAGGAGGCATTCGCGGTGATTCGCATCAGCCAGGAACGGAAGATGCCGCCTCGGTAACTGCGCAGGGCGTCGTAGGCGTGGATGAAGGCATCCTGCGTCGCGTCGGCGGCCTGGTCCGGGTCACCAATGAGGCGCCACGCCAGGCCGTAGCAGGCTGATTGGTAATGCTCCATGAGCCGGGCGAAGGCGGATCGGTCACCGCCGACCGCCAGCCTGACAACCGCCTCCTCGTCGGGCAATGGCTGGACGCGCGACGTGGAGGGGGCGCGATCGGGCTCGGCCATCGGCTTCCTATAATCACATCCCCCGCTGCCGGAGTGGCGGAATCGGCAGACGCGTCGGTCTCAAACACCGATGGGTGAAAGCCCGTGTGAGTTCAAGTCTCACCTCCGGCACC
>VBKA01000016.1:0-434 GCA_005879815.1 Chloroflexota bacterium | reverse complement strand
GGTCGCCATGACCTGGCTAGCACTTGCGGGCCCGATTCGAACATCGCGCCGCGTACTCCTCCGGTGCGTCGACCGCGGAGCACCCCGTCGGCTGGTCGTCGATTCGGTCGGCGGGACCCACGGTCAGCGCTCGAGGCGCCTGGTGGGAAGGCTAGGCCGCGCCTCGAGGCATCGGCCGATTGCGGCGCGCTTCAGCCGGTGCGTGGACGTAGCACCTTGGGACCCCACTGACGACCACAATCGCTTCGCGTCCGCAGGGCCCCCCGGGCTTCCCCCACGAGTGGACATATCGAGCGCAACGCAGCCCCCGTTGACTGGGCGCTGCCTGTTCGCTGCTGCGCTCAGGTTCCACTGCCGCGAGGGTAGTGTGCGCCGCGGCCACCGCCATCCGGAGCAGTACGGGTCGGCCTACGGGCTGTCGGCTCAGGATACGG
>VBKA01000201.1 GCA_005879815.1 Chloroflexota bacterium | reverse complement strand
ATGCAGATCGAGCTCAAGGCGATCCAGCAGCAGGTTGGCATCACCTTCATCTACGTCACGCACGACCAGGAGGAGGCGCTCACCATGAGCGACCGCCTGGCGGTCTTTAGCGAGGGTCGCATCGAGCAGGTTGGTTCTCCGGCCGATGTGTACGAGCGTCCAGCGACTCCGTTCGTGGCCGGATTCGTGGGGACCTCGAACCTGCTTCGCGGCGACGCAGCCCGCGCCGTCATCGGCTCGGAGGGGACGTTCACCGTTCGACCCGAGAAGATCAGGATGACCGATCCGGACACCGCGGCAGGGGACGACGAGCTGTCCGCGACGGGCGAGATTCGTGACGTCATCTACCTCGGTTCCGACACCCGCTATGTCGTGGCCCTCGATGCGGGTGGCGAGCTGGTCGTAACCCAGCAGAACCTGGAAACCTCCTCCATGGAGGTGCTTGCTGCCCGCGGGCGGGCCGTGCGGCTGGCGTGGAAGCGCCGGCACGTGCTGGCCCTGGCTGGTGGCCCATCGGCGGGGGAGGAAGAGGCACGGAGGAACCCATGAGGCGATTTCGGATCCCGGGACTGCTGGCCGCGCTTGCGATCGTCGCCAGCGCGTGCAGCGGCGGAACCACGACTGGAGGGAGCAGCACCCCCGCGCCCTCGTATCCCACCAGCATCGGACCCCTCGAGGACGAGCTCGATCTCGTGGCGTGGGTCGGCTACGTGGAGAGCGGCAAGAACGACCCGGCATATGACTGGGTGACGCCGTTCGAGGCCTCGGTGGGCGGTAAGTGCAAGGTCAACGCGAAGGAAGCCGGCACCTCGAACGCTATGAAGAGCCTTATGGACACCGGCAACTACGACGGCGTATCGGCTTCAGGCAACCTGTCCGGACGCCTCGTGGCGGATGGGGAGGCCGCGCCGGTGAACGTCGACCTGGTGCCCAACTACAAGGACATCTTCCCGGCCCTGAAGGACCAGCCGTACAACACCTTCGGAGGGGTCCACTACGGAATCCCCCACGGACGTGGCGCGAACCTGCTGGCCTGGCGGAGCGACATCATCCCGCAGGTCCTCGATAGCTGGAGCGTGATGTTCGACCCGAGCTCCCCCGGCAAGGGGAAGCTGTCGGTCTACGACGATCCCATCTACATCGCCGATGCCGCCAACTACCTGATGAGCACCCAGCCGGACCTCGGGATCAAGAACCCGTATGAGCTCGACCAGAAGCAGTTCGACGCAGCCGTTGCACTGCTCAAGGTGCAGCGGCCGATGATCAAGGAGTACTGGACCGATGCCGCCGCGCAGATCCAGTCCTTCACCACCGGCACGCTCACCCTGGGCACCACCTGGCAGTACCAGGTCAACACCATGCTGGGTGCCAAGCCACCGGTCGCCATCAAGGCGGTCCTCCCCAAGGAGGGCTCGACCGGATGGTCGGACACCTGGATGATGTACAGCCATGCCAAGCATCCCAACTGCATGTACAAGTGGATGGACTGGATCACCTCGCCCAAGGTGAACGCGCAGGTCGCCGTCTGGTTCGGGGAGGCGCCGTCGAACATGCAGGCGTGCGCGGAGGCGGAGAAGCTGTCCCCCGGGCACTGCGACACCTTCCACGCCAACGACGAGGCGTACTTCAGCCACGTCCACCTGTGGACCATTCCAACCGCAAACTGTGGCGACTCGCGGGGGAACACCTGCAAGGACTACTCCGCCTGGCTGCAGGCCTGGACGGAGACCAAGGGCTGACGAGCCCGCGACCGATGTGTGGGCGGCGGGGGCCACAGCTGGCCTCCGCCGTTCTCACCTGACCTGCGTCCGATGACCGACACCGCGACCCCGGCGCGTCCGGCATTCGGCAGGCGCCTGGCGACGGCGCTGTACCGGCGTCCGCGGCTCCAGCTGGGCCTGCTGCTTGGCCCGCCCGTTGGCGCGCTGGTGATTGCGTACCTGGGGGCACTGGTCCTGCTGCTGATCAACGCCTTCTGGCGCTACGACGCCTTCACCGGCAGGGTCGTCACCCAGCCCACGCTCGACAACTTCGCCCAGATCGTGTCCACGAGCGTCTTTCGCGACGTCGCGGTGCGAACCATCCTCACGGCTGCGGCCGTCACCATCGCCGACGCGGTGATCGCCTTCCCGATCGCCTACTACATGGCCCGCGTGGCGTCGCGACGGACGCGCAACCTCCTGATCGTGGCGGTGGTGCTGCCGCTCTGGTCCGGCTACCTGGTGAAGGTCTACGCGTGGCGCGTCATGCTGCTCAACGGCGGGTTCCTGGATTCGGTGCTTGCCCCGATCGGCCTTCGCGGGCCTGGACTGAGCGACGTCTCCGCCTGGCTCGTCTTCAGCTATCTCTGGCTGCCGTACATGATCCTGCCGATCTATGCCGGCCTGGAGCGGATCCCCGATTCGCTGCTCGAGGCAT
>VBKA01000210.1 GCA_005879815.1 Chloroflexota bacterium | reverse complement strand
GGCGCCCAACCGAGGCCTTCCTGTCCGAGCGCGTCCGCGCCATCCAGCCGTCCGGAATCCGCCGATTCTTCGACATGCTGGCCGAGATGCGCGACGTGATCAGCCTGACCATCGGGGAGCCGGACTTCACGACGCCCGAGCCCATCACCCGGGCGGCCATCGACAGCCTCGAGCACGGGCAGACCCACTACACGGCCAACGGCGGAATCGTCGAGCTCCGTCAGCTGATCGCCAAGAACCTCAATGACCGATACGGCGTCGCCTATGACCCCATCCACGAGCTGATCATCACGGTGGGGGCATCGGAGGCGGTCGACGCCAGCCTTCGCGCGATCCTCGACCCCGGCGACGAGGTGATCTACCACGAGCCGTGCTTCGTGGCCTACGCGCCGTGCATCGAGCTGGCGGGCGGAGTGCCGGTGCGGATCGCGACCGGGGACGATCACGACTTCGAGGTCTCCGCAGAGCAGATCGAGGCAGCGATCACGCCGCGCACCAAAGCCATCTTCCTGGGCTATCCCAACAACCCCACCGGCGCGGTGCTCGACCGCGAGGAGCTAACTGCGATCGCCGCGGTCGTCGAGCGCCACGACCTGCTGGTCCTCACCGACGAGATCTACGACCGCCTCGTGTACGGCGGCCATCGGCATGTCGCCTTCAGCGCTCTCGACGGGATGAGGGAACGGACCGTGCTGATCGGCGGGTTCAGCAAGGCCTACGCGATGACCGGCTGGCGGATCGGGTACGTCGCGGCGCCCGCAGGCCTGATGACCGGGATCGCCAAGGTGCACCAGTACGGGATCATGTGCGCGCCCACGCCGGCGCAGTTCGCTGCGATGGAGGCGATCCGCTCCGGCGAGTCTTTCGTCCAGGGCATGCTCGACGAGTACGACCGGCGCCGGGTGCTGATGACGGGGCGCCTGAACGAGATTGGCCTGCACTGCTTCGAGCCGCGTGGCGCCTTCTATTGCTTCCCGAACGTGACCGATGCCACCGGCCTCGACGAGGAGACGTTCGCGCAGCGGCTGCTCGCCGAGGAGCGGGTGGCCGTCGTGCCGGGTGTGGCCTTTGGGCCGTCGGGCGCCGGCCACGTGCGGATGTGCTACGCGACCGCCTACGAGGAGATCGTCGAGGCCATGGACCGCATGGAGCGCTTCGTGGCCCGCTGTCGCTCCAGCTAGGCGCGGGCGGCAGCCTCGGCGGCCGGCGTGGCGATGCCGGCATCGGTCATGAAGTCGAGGACCAGGCGGGTGAAGCGCTCCGGCTGCTCGAGGTTGACCATGTGTGCCACGCCCTCGAAGAGCTCGAACCGGGCACCGGGAATGTCTCTGGCGAGCTTGCGGCAGGCCTCGATGGTGCCGCCCTCATCCAGGTCACCGACCATCACCAGCGTGGGCACCCGGATCTGAGCGAGCCGGTTGGCGGCGGGCGGCTCGAGCGGTTGGGAGGTCGGCTCCTCCTTGGCGTGATCGCGGTACCCCTGCGCGATCCAGTCGTGGACGCGGTCGCGGATCGCGGCGGGGACGCGATTCGCCGGCTGACGCGGGCCGTCGACCCAGAAGGCTGTCTCGGTGTCGACGATCCAGTCCCAGTCGCCGCCTTCGTATCGGCGGTCGTACTCATCCCAGAGCGCCTGTTCGTCGGGCGTTGGCGGCGACTGAAAGCCACCCAACCCAGCCGACACGGCGATCAGCGCAGTCACGCGATCGGGGTAGTCGAGCGTGAAGTCGACGGCAATCGAGCCGCCGCGAGAGAGGCCCAGCACCGCGGTCTGGGTCACTCCCAGGTGGTCCAGCACAGCGGCCAGGTCCGCACGGTTCGAGATTTCGACGTTCTCGCTGGTCGTTCGACCAAACGTGCGGGTGTCGTATCGGATCACCCGAAAGCGCTCGGCGAAGGCGGGGACCTGTTCGTCCCACTGGCGGAGGTTCGCCACCCCGGCGTGGATGAGGGTCAGCGCCGGACCCTCGCCGTCCGCCTCGTAGTAGATGCGCCCGTGGTTGAAGTCGACGAAGCCGCTCTCTGTCATGCGCGCCATGCTAGGGCGCCACATCTGACATCCGGCGTCAGCATTACCCGGCCTGATTACCCGGCGTGATTAGGCGATGCGATTACGCGATGTGACTACGCGACGTGCTCGATGCAGGCGCGGGCGAAGTCCAGGAGCGCGGGGAGGGCCTTGGGGTCCTCTTCGGTGGTCGAGGCGAGCTCGAGCTTGGGCTCTTCCGCGACGAGGCGCCAGATCGACTGGACCTTCTCGCCGACCGGGTCGAACTGCGCGTCGGTCTGCAGCCGGAGCCCCTTGACCGAAGGCCAGCGCGTCACGCCGCCTCGCAGGTACCAGATCGAGTCCGGGTCGCTTGTGTTCGGGCCCCAGTTGAATTCGAACAGTCCGAGGTCAGCTGCCACCAGGATCCGCTGACGCCCGTTGTCGGAGATGGTCACGTGAGCGGCGTATTCGTCGGCATGCAGCTCGCCGAGCTGATGCGCAACGAGCGCCCGCGAACGGCCGATTCCTTCCCACTCCCCGATCTTCATGGCGCGGAAGGATACCCGATAGCCTGGTTCCAGCTCGCGGCAGCCGCTGAGTCCCTCCCTCCGTCTACTGGTCTACTCGTGTCCTCGCCCACTCGTCCACTCGTCCACTCGTGTCCTCGTCCAATCTGAATTGGGCTGACACCGGGGGCCGGGGATGCTGGGCGCTCGGACCGACCGCGCGACCAGTCGGGCTGAGCACGGCTGAGCGGCCACCATCGGTACAATCCGAACGTGGCCGTTACGACCCGTTACGAGACGATCATCGGGATCGAGGTGCACGCCCAGCTGCGCACGGCCTCGAAGATGTTCTGTGCCTGCGCCACTGCTCCGGCGGACGGCCAGGCGGACGAGCCCAACACCCGGGTCTGCCCCATCTGCATGGGCATGCCGGGAACGCTACCGGTTATCAACCGGCGCGCCGTGGAGCTGGTGATGCTGACCGGGCTGGCCCTTGGATGCCGCGTCGAGACCGAGGCGGTCCGCTTCGAGCGCAAGAACTACTTCTACCCGGACCTGCCCAAGGGCTACCAGATCAGCCAGTACGCACTACCGCTGACCAGCGGTGGGCGCCTGGAGGTGCCGGTTGCCTCGGAAGGGACCGATGTGGTGGTCGGCATCACGCGCGCGCACCTGGAGGAGGACACGGCGCGGCTGCTGCACGGCGGACGAGGCCACACGCTGGTCGACTTCAATCGGGCTGGCGTGCCGCTGATGGAGATCGTCACCGAGCCGGACATCCGCTCGCCCGCCCAGGCGCGCGCCTATGGGGAGGCGCTGCGCGACATCCTGCGCTACATCGGCGCCTCGAACGCCGACATGGAGGCGGGGAGCATGCGGATCGAGGGGAACGTATCGGTCCGCGAGGCCGGCACCGAACGGTTGGGGACGAAGGTGGAGGTCAAGAACCTCAACTCCTTCCGGTCACTGGAGCGGGCGATGGAGTTCGAGGTCGCGAGGCACACCGAGGCGCTGGGGCGTGGCGAGCCGCTGGTGCAGGAGACGCGCGGCTGGGACGAGGGTAAGGGGAGGACGATCATCCAGCGCTCCAAGGAAGAGGCGAACGACTACCGCTATTTCCCCGAGCCGGACCTGCCACCTCTGCGCCCCTCCGAGGCGTGGGTCGACGAACTCCGCGCGCGTCTGCCGGAGCTGCCAGCGGCGCGGCGTGCTCGGTACGAGCGGGAGCTCGGGCTGTCGGCGTACGACGCGGGGGTGCTCACGTCGGACGTGGCGCTAGCCGACTACTTCGACGGCGTCGTGGAGCTGGAGATCCCACCCAAGCTGGCGGCCAACTGGGTGGCGGGCGAGTTCAGCCGTCTGCTGAACGTGCACGCCGCGGACCGCCTGAGGGCCTCGGACGTCGCACTGCGTCCGGATGGCCTCGCCGAGCTGCTACGCGAGCTGGATGGCGGACGCGTCTCGGGGAGCGTGGCCAAGACGGTGCTGGCCGAGACCTTCGAGTCCGGTGAGTCGCCAGCGCGGGTCATTGGCGAGCGTGGGCTGGGGCAGGTGAGCGACCTCACGCTGATCACCGAGGAGGTGCGAGGCACGCTGGAGGACCACGCCGCGCAGGTCGCCGAGTACCGCGCCGGCAAGCAGCAGGTGTACGGGTTCCTGGTCGGGCAGGTAATGAAGCGCCTTTCGGGGCGGGCCGATGCGCGGCTGGTGAACGAGGAGCTCCGGCGCCAGCTCGCGGCGGGCCGCGAACCGCACTGACATCTCAGCAGGTGGCGGGCGGCCATTGGTGCCTGTGCGCACCGAGATTGGTGGACCGCCACTCGAAACGCCCCCGCACCGGTGTAGACCGCACCGCAGCACACGCATATTGTTGAGGCTCGCCCTCGAGACAGCAGCCACGGCCGATGGCCCGTCGAGCCGACAAACCCAAGGAGGTCCCTGATGCACGTTGCTCGTCGTGCCCTTGCAACGACTCTGGTCACTTCGTTGACCACCCTCGCGCTCGTCGTGTCCCCGGCTGTCGCTGCCGGACCATCGGTCTGGGTCGCGGCCAGCGGGCTCGACAACCCGCGGGGCATCGCTGTCGGCGCGGACGGTCGCGTGTTCGTGGCGGAGGCGGGAACTGGCACACCCGGATCGGGGCGCGTCA
>VBKA01000214.1 GCA_005879815.1 Chloroflexota bacterium | reverse complement strand
CGCCTCGCGGACCGCCTCGACGCGCGTCTCGATCTCCTTGCGATCGTCCTCCGAGATCTTGTCGCCGAGGTCCTTCACCAGGCGCTCGGCCTGGAAGGTGAGGGCATCGGCCTCGTTGCGCGACTCCGCCCCTCGGCGCCGCTTGGCGTCTTCGTCGGCGTGCTCGGCCGCGTCGCGGACCATCTTGTCGACGTCGTCCTTGGAGAGCATCGAGGAGGCCGTGATGGTGACCTTCTGCTCCTTGTTGGTGGCCTTGTCCTTGGCGGTCACGTTGAGGATCCCGTTGGCGTCGATGTCGAAGGTGACCTCGACCTGCGGGACCCCGCGCGGGGCCGGTGGAATGCCGTCGAGCCGGAAGGTGGCCAGCTTCTTGTTGTCAGCCGCCATCTCGCGCTCGCCCTGCAGGACCACGATGTCAACGCTCGGCTGGTTGTCGCTGGCGGTGGAGAAGATCTGGGTATGGCTGGTGGGGATGGTCGTGTTGCGCCCGATCATCCGCGTCGCCACGCCCCCCAGGGTCTCGATCCCCAGCGAGAGGGGCGTCACGTCGAGCAGCAGGACGTCCTTGACGTCACCGGCCAGGACCCCGGCCTGGATCGCGGCGCCGACCGCCACCACCTCGTCGGGGTTGACGCCCTTGTGCGGCTCCTTGCCGCCAAAGAGCTTCTTGACCGCCTCGACCACCGCCGGCATGCGGGTCATGCCGCCGACCAGGATCACCTCGTCGATGTCGGCCGGCTTGAGGTTCGCGTCGGCGAGGGCCTTGCGAACCGGCTCCTCGGTGCGCTTGATGAGGTCGGCGACCAGGTCTTCCAGCTTGGCCCGGGTGAGCGTCATCACCAGGTGCTTGGGACCAGCGGCGTCCGCCGATATGAACGGCAGGTTGACCTCGGTGCTGGTGGTGCTCGACAGCTCGATCTTCGCCTTCTCGGCGGCCTCCTTGAGCCGCTGCAGCGCGATGCGGTCCTTCGAGAGGTCGACGCCCTGGTCCTTCTTGAACTCCTCGCTCAGCCACTCGATGACGCGCTGGTCGAAGTCATCGCCACCCAGGTGCGTGTCGCCGTTGGTCGAGCGCACCTCGAAGACGCCCTCGGACAGCTCGAGGATCGAGATGTCGAACGTTCCACCGCCCAGGTCATAGACGGCGATCTTCTCTTCCTTCTGCCTGTCGAGGCCGTAGGCCAGCGCCGATGCGGTCGGCTCGTTGACGATCCGCTTGACGTCCAGGCCGGCGATCCGGCCGGCATCCTTGGTCGCCTGTCGCTGGGTGTCGTCGAAGTAGGCCGGGACGGTGATCACCGCCTCGGTGATCTTCTCGCCCAGGTACGCCTCGGCATCGGCCTTCAGCTTCTGGAGGATCATGGCGCTGATCTCGGGCGGGCTGAAGGTCTTGCCGTTGCCCAGCTTGACGACCACGCCATCGGACTTGGGATCCTTCTCCACCTGGTAGGGCACCAGGCCCTTGCTGCGCTGGACCTCGTCGTCGTCCCAGCGGCGGCCCATGAAGCGCTTGATCGAGAAGATCGTGTTCTCAGGATTGGTGATCGCCTGGCGCTTGGCCACCTGGCCGACCAGGCGCTCGCCTGACTTGGCGAAGGCAACGACCGATGGCGTGATGCGGCCGCCCTCCGAGTTGGTGATGACCTGTGGCTCGCCGGCCTCCATGGCGGCGACCACGGAGTTCGTGGTTCCCAGGTCGATGCCGATGATCTTGCCCATCGGGTCAGTTCTCCTTCGGATTCGCTGTGTTCGGGTTCGGGATGTCTGGGTTGATGGTTGAGTCGGCCGGGTTGTTGGCCACGCGCACGAGAGCGGGTCTCAGGACGCGGTCACCCAGCCGGTAGCCGCGCTGCACCTCGTCGATGACCAGGTTGTCCGGGTAGTCGCTCGTCTCCTCGTGCACCACGGCCTCATGCAGGTTGGGGTCGAACGGCTGCCCGACCGCCTCGATAGGGGTCACGCCCTCGCCCTCGAGGACGGTGCGCAGCTTTCGCTCCACGAGCCGGATCCCGTCGACCCAGCCCTCGTGGGCGTCCTCCG
>VBKA01000213.1:5584-6017 GCA_005879815.1 Chloroflexota bacterium | reverse complement strand
GCGAGGACGGCTACTCGGGTTTCACCATGCGCGATCCACTGACCGGCCAGGAGATGCCCACCGAGCTCGACTCGCTTCTCCGGGCGCGCGGCGTGGAGCGCGTCGTGATCTGCGGGCTGGCGACCGACTACTGCGTGCGCGCCACCGCACTCGACGCGCTCCGGCTCGGCTACGCGACCAGGGTTCTCGGCGAGGCGATCGCTGCGGTCGAGCTGGAGGAGGGGGATGGGGAGCGCGCGATCGAGGAGATGCGGGAGGCGGGAGCCGTTCTCGCCTGAGGCTACGACCGCCGCCAACTCCAGGCGGCCAGCGCCACACCGCAGATCGCGGTCACGAGTCCGATCACGAACCAGGTGCGGTCCGCGGTCATGAAGCTCCGCGGCGCGAGCGGCACGTTCAGGCCCTGGGCGATCCACACCGCCCCGGCGAGCGC
>VBKA01000213.1:3711-5564 GCA_005879815.1 Chloroflexota bacterium | reverse complement strand
GGGCGCCTCGCCATGGGTATACTCCGCGCGTCGGGTTACGGCTCGATGCCGGATAGACTTCCCTCCCCTCCCACCACGTTCTCAACGGTCGGCTCCGGGGCAGCGGCAAGCCCCCTGGGCGGCGTCGAAGACGTGGATTGCCCGACGTGGAAACCTTTCACTGGGAGGGGTCATTCGTGACCTACACCGACAAGGTGCTGCAGTGTGCGGATTGCGGCGTCGACTTCGTCTTCTCCGCCTCCGAGCAGCAATTCTTCGAGCAGAAGGGATTTGCCTCTGCGCCCAAGCGCTGTGCGTCGTGTCGCGCGCAGCGTCGCGCCACGATGGGCGGCGGCTCGAGCTACGGGAACGGCGGCGGAGGCAGCTATGCCCGCGGCCCACGCGAGCTCTTCGACGCGACCTGCGCACGTTGCGGCAAGGAGACGCAGGTACCGTTCCGGCCGACCGGGGCGCGACCCGTCTACTGCAGCGACTGCTTCCGGCTGATGCGCGGCTGACCGTCCGCGCAGCAGACCGACTGGCACCGAGCCGGGTGGCCTCGCGAGAGGCCCCCGGTTCTTTGCGTTCCGCGCTCGACACCCGGGGCGGGACCGGGCTCCGGTACTCGAGGCGGGAGGCCATTAGGACCCCGGATGATCCGCTCGTATCATGGCTTCGCACACGAATGCCAAGCATCGGAGCCAGAGAGTGACCAAGGAGCACGACCAGTGGCGCGAGCTCGGACAGCAGCTCCGCGTGGACTCCATCCGCTCGAGCTCGGCCGCCGGATCAGGGCATCCGACCTCCTCGATGTCGGGTGCCGACCTGATGGCCGTCCTGATGTCGAAGTACCTGCACTACGACTTCGCGAATCCCAAGGATCCCCATAACGACCACCTGATCTTCAGCAAGGGTCACGCGTCGCCTCTGCTGTACGCGATCTACAAGGCGGCTGGCGCCATCTCGGACGATGAGATGCTCACCTTCCGCAAGCTCGGCAGCCGCATCGAGGGGCATCCGACCCCCGTGCTCCCCTGGGTTGACGTCGCGACCGGCTCGCTCGGGCAGGGCCTGCCGGTCGGGGTGGGCGTGGCGCTGGCCGGCAAGCGACTGGACCAGCTCGGATACCGGGTCTGGGTCCTGTGCGGCGATTCGGAGATGGCCGAGGGCTCCATCTGGGAGTCCTTCGAGCACGCCGCCTTCAACGGCCTCGACAACCTGACCGCCATCGTCGACGTGAACCGCCTCGGTCAGACCGGGGAGACGATGCACGGCTGGGACCTGGACGCCTATGCCCAGCGGGCGAAGGCGAACGGCTGGCACGCCATCCAGATCAATGGTCACGACGTGGCGGCCATCGACGCCGCCTACCTGGAGGCGATCGGCAACACCGGCCGCCCGACGGTCATCCTGGCCAAGACGGAGAAGGGCCACGGGGTGGCCGAGGTGGCCAACAAGAACGGCTTCCACGGCAAGCCGCTGCCGCACCCCGAGGAGGCGATCGCCGAGCTGGGCGGCATCCGGCACATCCACGTCGAGGTTCCCAGGCCCGATGGCGCGGGCGAGCCGCATCGCTTCGCGACCGGCGAGCTGCGGCTGCCTGCCTACGAGCCGGGCGCCAAGGAGGCGACGCGCAAGGCCTACGGCGACACGCTGGTGGCTCTCGGCCGCTGGCGCGGTGACGTGGTCGCGCTTGACGGGGAGGTCAGCAACTCCACCTACGCGGAGGAGTTCAAGGAACAGCTCCCAGATCGGTACTTCGAGATGTACATCAGCGAGCAGCAGATGGTGGCAGCCGCGGTCGGCCTGCAGGTTCGGGGCTGGCGTCCCTTCGCCAGCACCTTTGCCGCCTTCCTGTCACGCGCATACGACTT
>VBKA01000213.1:3055-3642 GCA_005879815.1 Chloroflexota bacterium | reverse complement strand
AGGACATCGCGGCGCTGCGCGCGGTGCACGGCAGCACCGTGCTCTATCCATCGGATCCGAACCAGACCGCCGACCTCATGCGCCAGCTTCCGGACCGAGAGGGGATCGTCTTCCTGCGTACGACGCGCGAGAAGACCCCGGTCATCTACCGGCCGGGCGAGTCGTTCCGGATCGGCGGAAGCCGAGTGGTCCGCTTTTCCGAGGGAGACCGCGTGACGCTGGTGGCCGCGGGCATCACGCTTCACGAGGCGCTGGCCGCGGCGGAGGCGCTCGCGGGCGACGGAATCGCAGCCCGGGTCATCGACCTGTACAGCATCAAGCCCATCGACGCCGAGACCCTGCGCGAGGCCGCAGCCGAGACCGGCCAGATCGTCACTATCGAAGACCATTGGCCGGAGGGTGGCCTGGGAGATGCAGTCCTCGAGGTCTTTGGACCGATGGGCTCCGATCACCCGCGCGTCACCAAGCTGGCGGTCCACAACATGCCAGGCTCGGCGACGCCGGCGCAGCAGCTGGCCGAGGCGGGCATCGACGCGCAGGCGATCGTGCAGGCCGTCCACGAGCTGGTCGGGGCGCCGGCGGGCGCA
>VBKA01000213.1:0-3027 GCA_005879815.1 Chloroflexota bacterium | reverse complement strand
AGTCGCCCTGGATCGACTTCATCGATCGCCAGCTCATCGAGAGCGGCCGCCTCGACGCGCTGATCCGCGATGGCCTGCGGGGCCTGACCAGCAACCCGACGATCTTCGCCAAGGCCGTCTCCGGCGGCCATTACGACGACCTGGTGCGGCGCATGCTCGACGCTGGGGAGAGCGACCAGGCCATCTACGAGGAGATCGCGGTCGGTGACGTGGGCGACGCGCTCGACCACCTGCGGCCGATCTACGACGAATCCGACGGTGCAGATGGCTTCGCCAGCATCGAGGTCGAGCCCGAGCTCGCGGACGATACGCAGGGCTCGCTGGCCCGCGCTCGCCATCTCTGGGGGCGCCTGCGGCGTCCGAATGCCTTCGTCAAGATTCCCGCCACCGAGGCGGGCCTCCCGGCCATCGAATCCGCCATCGCCGAGGGGATCAACATCAACATCACGCTGATGTTCAGCGTCGAGGTCTACCGCCGCGTCGCGGAGGCGTACATCAGCGGCCTGCGCAGCCGGCTGGCGAACGGCCAGGACATCCACCGGGTGGCTTCGGTCGCCAGCTTCTTCGTCAGCCGGGTAGATACCAAGGTCGACAAGATGCTCGAGCAGGTCGGCACAGACACCGCGCTGAACTGCCGGGGCACGGCCGCCATCGCCAACGCGCGCCTCGCCTACGAGGCGTACCTCGAGATCTTCCATGGCCCCGAGTTCGCGGACCTGCGCGAGGCCGGGGCACAGGTGCAGCGCTGCCTGTGGGCCTCGACCTCGACCAAGAACCCGGCCTACCGCGACGTGCTCTACGTCGAGGAGCTGATCGGCCCGGAGACGGTCGACACCATGCCGCTTGAGACGATCACCGCCTTCCTCGACCACGGCAACGTGGCGCGGCGGCTTGATGCAGACCTGCATGCCGCATACGACCAGATCCGTGCCATCGAAGCGGAGGGGATCTCGATGGAGCAGGTGACGGCCGAGCTCCTGGCGGAAGGGGTCGTCTCATTCGCCAAGAGCTTTGACGAGCTGATCGCGACGATCGGGAGCAAGCGCCAGGCGCTGGCCCCCGCATGACGAACGCCGGCAGCGCCGGCAGCAACGCGGCCGGCACTCATGGCGGGGTCGCCGCCGGCCGGCTGCAGGATGCGGTCGAAGAGCTGCTCGGCGCCTGGGAGGCTGATCGGGTCGCGGAGCGGCTGTGGGCCAAAGACGGGACTCTGTGGGCCGCGTCGGGCAAGGCGCCGGATGCCCTGGCGGCGTGGATGGGCTGGCTCGATCTGCCGGCCGCCATGACTGATCGCATCCTGGAGCTGACGCACCTGCGTGATGACATCCTGCGCGACGGGTATCGACGGGCCGGCGTGCTGGGGATGGGCGGCTCGTCTCTTGCCCCCGAGCTCTTCAGCCGAAGCTTCGAGGCAGCGCCGGATCAGGGTGCCGAGCTGCGCATCCTGGACTCGACGCATCCCGAGGCGGTACGTGGCTTCCGCGAGTGGGCGAGAAGCGCCCGCACCTTCTTCTGCGTATCGTCGAAGTCGGGGACCACCACGGAGCCGAACGCCTACCACGCGGCGATGGCGGAGGTCGCGCCGGCCCTCGATTTCCTGGCCATCACCGATCCCGGCACGCCGCTCGCCGACCTCGCCCGAGCACAGGAATTCCGCGGGATCCTCGAGGGGCCGCCAGATGTCGGTGGCCGCTACTCGGCGCTCAGCGTCTTTGGCCTGGTGCCCGCCGCGCTGCACGGCGTGGACCTCGGCGGCCTGCTGGAACGCGCGACGGCCATGGCCGATGCGTGCCGCCGCCCGGCAACTCGAAATCCGGGGCTGCGCCTGGGGGCCTTCATAGGCGAGGCGGCTCGAGGCGGCCGCGACAAGCTCACCGTCCTGACCTCGCCGCGGCTCGCCGCCTTCGGGGACTGGGCGGAGCAGCTGATCGCCGAGAGCACTGGTAAGGCCGGAACCGGCATCGTGCCCATCGTTGGCGAGCCGCCGGCGGCCGCGGAGGCGTACGCGGCTGACCGCTGCTTCGTGTTCGTGGCGCTCGCCTCGGAGGCGGATCCCGCGTTGTCGCGGCTGGCGCTCGACCTGGGGCGCATCGGCCATCCGGTGGAGGAGATCGTGCTCGCCGACGCCTTCGACCTGGGAGCCGAGTTCCTGCGCTGGGAGGTTGCCACCGCAGCGGCCGGCATCGTGCTCGGCATCGACCCGTTCGACCAGCCCAACGTGCAGGAGAGCAAGGATGCCACCAGGGCGCTGCTGGCCGCCTTTGCGGAGCATGGGGCGCTGCCCGCATCGGCCCCCATCGTCGCGGAACCCGGGCTGAGCGCCTACGCCGACGTCCGCGTCCTGGGCGACGCGCCGGTGAGCGTGGACGGAGCGGTCCGCCAGCTGCTGGATCTGGTGGGCGATGGCGATTACTTCGCGATCCTCGCCTACCTTCCCAGGGACCCGGACCTCGAAGCCCGACTGCAGGGGGTACGGCGGAGGCTGCGTGATGCGCTGGGGGTGGCCACCACCCTTGGCTTTGGGCCGCGCTTCCTGCACTCGACAGGGCAGCTGCACAAGGGCGGCCCGCCGAGCGGCGTCTTCCTGCAGATCACCGCGGACCCGCGCAAGGACCTGCCCATCCCCGGCTGGGAGGAGACCTTCGGCACGCTGATCGCCGCCCAGGCCCTCGGCGACCTCCAGTCCCTGCAGCGCCGTGACCGCCGCGTGCTGCGTCTCCATCTGGGCGAGGCCGATGCAGGGCTGGAACGCGTCGAACGGCTGATCCTGGGGGCGCTCGGGGTCGGGTCCGAGTCGACGGTCACGGGCGCCGCGGTCTCCGTCGGCGACTGAGCATTCACAGGAGGCAGAAGACCGATGCAGATCGCCGTCGCAGGACTCGGGCGCATGGGAGCCGGGATGGCGCGTCGCCTGGCACGCGGAGGACACCAGGTCGTGGCCTGGAACCGGCATGTCGAGGTCACGCACGACCTGGCCGGCGAGCCGGAGAATGGCGGGCGAGTGGCCGTCGCCGATGCGCTGGACCA
>VBKA01000212.1 GCA_005879815.1 Chloroflexota bacterium | reverse complement strand
TCAGCAGGCTCGACCCTCGGTTCTTTAAGGCAAGCGTGATGTCCGCGGTACTGGGCGGCGTGTTCTGGAGTCGGCTCAATGTGCGTCTGCGCGAGGAGCTTGGATACACGTACGGTGCCCATACCTACCTGGACCTGCGTCGTGCCCGCGGACCGTTCCAGGTGAGGACCGCGGTCCAGACCGAGGTGACCGCGCCGGCGCTCACCGAGCTCCTCGGCCAGCTCGACAGGATGCGCGCCGAGGATGTGCCGGCCAAGGAGCTGCGCGAAGTGAAGGACTACCTGATCGGCGTCTTCCCGCTGCGCTTCGAGTCAACCGGCGGCGTGGCGGCCGCCATGGAGCCGCTGGCCAACTATGGCCTCCCCGACGATTTCTGGCAGACCTATCGCGACAACCTCGATGCCGTCTCCGAACGCGATGTGACGACGACAGCCGCTGAGCTGATCGTCCCGGACCAGCTGCTGTGCCTGATTGTCGGCGACGCCGCCAAGGTGCGCGATGACCTCGAGGCGACCGGCGTTGGACCGATGGAGGTCGGCGCTACGGACTAGCGGGGGTGGCCGCCGCGATCCCGGCCTCGTGCTCCTCGACCGGCTTCTCGTCCGCGGGCTGGCGCTCGTGCGGACCCTCGCCGGCCTCGACGACCGCCGCTGCCCCGCCTGGTCCTGGTTCGGTGGGTTGCGACCTCGTGCCGGAGCGCTCCGCGGAACGGATCCAGCGAAGGACAAAGACCGCCTGCGGTCGGCGCTGTTCGAGCTGCACTGATCCACCTTGCGCGGTCATCATCGCGTCCGTCAGGAAGAGTCCCAGCCCGAGTCCTCGACCAGCTGCCATGCGCTCCTTGAAGATCCGCTCGGCCACGTCGTCGGCGATCCCCGGCCCGCCGTCCGCGACCCGCAGAATGACCTGGTCCGGGTCCGCTTCGACCATGACCTGGATCGGTGCCTTCTCCTCCGAGTAGCGATCGGCGTTGGTGAGCAGGTTGGTGATCGCCTGCTCGGCGAGTCGCTGGTCGCCCAGCGCGCGAGGACGGCCCCGTACGCGGAGCCGCACCGGGCGGTCGGATCCCCGGGTCCGCAGCCGCTCGATGGCGGCGTTCACGGCCCGCCGTGGGTCGAACGGCTCGTTGACCGCTTCGACCATGCCCGAGTCGGCCCGGGAGTACATCTCGAGGCGCTCGAGGACCGCGATGGCGGCCTCGACCGATTCCAGGGCGCGCACACCGTGCGTCGCCGACCGCTCGGGGGCGTCCGCCTCGCGCTGCGCAAGCTCGATGCGCGCGCGCGCCACGGCGAGGGGATTGCGGAGCTCGTGCGCCACGAAGCTCGCGAATCGGCTCAGCCTGCGGCGCTCGTCCTCCTCGCGGCCCACGTCGCGCAGCAGGAGCACCGCGCCCCCGCCCGGGATGGGAGTGCCCTCCACGTCGATGAGCAGGTCGCGTCCGGACGTGGGCAGGCGGACGAGCATCCGCCGACGAAGCGCCTGGGTCTGCGCGGCCACCTGCGGGTAATCGGCTTGCGCCAGGGCAGTGCCTTGCTCGTCACGCGGGTCGGTGGCGTTGCCCCATTCAGCGAGCTTGCGCTCGATGAAGGAACGTCCGAAGAGCCGCAGCGCCGCGCGATTGGCGTACGTGCCACGACCCTCCCCGTCGTAGACGATGAGCGGCTCGGGCATGACTTCGGCGACCTCCGCCAGGCGGGCCCGATCCTCCCCGGCACGGCGCGCAGCAGAATCCGCCTCGCGACGCACGACGTCCGCGTGCTCGCGCTCCTCCTGCAGATTGCGCCTGACCGCCGCTGCCGCGTCCCGGGCGTGGAGCAGGGCCACCCGCTCGCGCTCGACCCGCAGGGCAAGGAGGATCACAAAGGGTGAGCCTATGACGAATGCGCCGATGCGGATGAGCTCTACCACGGACGTCGTGGACCGCTCTGGAAACGCGTTCGTGAGGATCATCACAAGACTCGCCGCGATGTACGCGTACAGGGACGCCGCGGCTCCCAGCCCAAGTCCTACGAGGGCGATGGCGAGCACGACGAGCACGATCAGCGTCGTCGCTCCCCCGGACAGCTGCCCGAGGGCGCCTGACGCGAGAGCCGCGATCACCCCGATCGCGGCCCCCAGCAGGGCCCGGCGATCAAAACGGAGCCTCACGACGCCACGCCTCCGGCCGCCGAAACGAGCTGGTGCTTCCGCGTGCGAGCCAGCGTGAGACGCCGCCGGGCGGCGCTCAGGCGACGCGCCGGGTCACCGTGGATCAGGCGAGAGTTGAGGGCCTCCGGATGCTCCCCTCGCGCGATCTCGGCGAGGAGCGCCGACGCGCGATCAGTCTCCCCCGCCTCGGTCAGCAGCTGCACCAGGCTGAACCAGCGGCCGGGCTCCACGACGGGCGATGCGCGTCCTCCATGACCGGCGCGACGGTGGGCGGCAATGGCGGCCCGCACGTCCGCGATGGACGGCTCGACCCCGAGCGCCTCCAGGAAGTTCAGGAGCAGCTCGGCGTTCTCCGCCCGATCTGCCGCGCGTCCACGCCGCACCTGCGCGTCGCGGAACTCGCCAAGCAGGATCCGGAGCTCGCGATCCGTCCAGCGGCGTTGCACGCTCTCTGCCGGCCAACGTTCACCCACCCGCTGGAGGAACGACGCGCCGCGCAGGTACATCCCCGTCGCGAGGTAGGCCTCGCGCAGGTTGGCCTGGACAAGCGTGTCGAACGAGGAATCGAGCTCCACCAGACGCTCGATGGCCCCAACCCAGTCGTCGATGCGGTTCCGATCCCGGTAGTGCTGCGCCGCGTAGCGGAGCCAGTAGCGCTCGCGGTGCGTCCGCCAATCCTGGCCCGCGATGTGGTGCTCGACGATCCATCGGTCCTGTGCGCTCGGTCCCTGCATCCAGACCGCCACGGGAACCCGAAAACCGGCGACATTGCGCCACTGTGGTTGGTGCCACCGGCTCGGTGCCACCGCGGCCACTCGAGGGCGCTGCGTGGGCGCAATGGGTCGCTCGCCCGCGTCGAGCGGCCAGTCCAGAGTTGCCGCCGTCCCACGCTCGAGGGCACGATCGTAGTGAAGCCTGCGCAGCGGATCGCGCAGAACGGCCCATGCACGGTTGAGGACTGACGTTCGGCGCGTAGCGAGGTCGCTCGATGCCGCGCGGTCCGGATGGTGGCGCAGCACCGACTCCCGGAAGGCGGCACGCAGCTCACCTGCGCTGGCGGACGGCTCCGCGCCGAGGACCGCATAGAAGTCGCGTTGCTCGGTGGGGACCGGATCGAGGGCAGGATCGATGGGCATTCGATCGAGTCTAGCCCTCCTCCGGGCCATTCCCCAAGCCGTTATGCTGCCGCGCATGGTCGAGACGCCACGCACGGCGGCGCCCAGAGCCGGCCACCTCCTTATCATTGGTGGAGCGGAGGACAAGCTTCGCCAGCGGCAGATCCTGTCGCGCTTCGTCAACCTCGCCGGTGGCCACGATGCGAAGGTCGTGGTCATCAGCACCGCCAGCTCCCTGGGCGACGAGGCGACCGAGCTGTATCGGTCGCTCTTCCACGCCATGGGCGTCGCCGAGGTGAGCGGCATCCGGCCCCTTAGCCGCGAGGAGGCGAACGACCCTGGCCTCAGCGACCTCCTGGAGGGGGCGACGGGCATCTTCATGACCGGCGGCAACCAGCTGCGACTGGCGAGCGTGATCGGCGGGACGCTGCTGGGGAGGGCGATCGTCGATCGGCACCGCCACGGAGCGATCGTGGCCGGTACGAGCGCGGGCGCCTCGGCCATCAGCAGCTACATGGTCGCCTTCGGCACCTCGGGAGCGACGCCCAAGCAGCGCATGACCCAGCTCAGCGCCGGACTGGGACTGCTGACCGGAGCGATCATCGACCAGCACTTCGAACAGCGGAATCGGATCGGGCGCCTGCTGGCGCTGGTGGCGCAGTCGCCGTCGCTGCTCGGCATCGGCATCGACGAG
>VBKA01000217.1 GCA_005879815.1 Chloroflexota bacterium | reverse complement strand
CTGGCGCCTCGCTGAGACCATTCCGAAATGGTCCGCCGGGTGGACGTTCCACAGTCGATGCCGCATTCCCCCAGGGCGTGAGTGACCAAAGTCAGGACGGCCTCTCTCGGTACGTCCAACCTTGGATCATGCTCCCGCGAGGAGAGCTCACCCGCAACATCGCGAAGCTCTTCGTTGACCAGGCCACCCTCGAGCGCGATCTCAAGGAAGTGAATCCGGGCAGTCTCGGCGGCCGTCCCGAGGTCCGACGCATTAAGTACTTGGGGCCGGAGCACATCGAGGGCGGCCTGCCAGTCACCGCCGACGCTCGTGGCGAGGGCAAGACCACACAACGCCTCCGTATGCATCGGCCGCCAATTCTTAGTCCTCACGACGCCAAGCCTTGCGAGGTCCTTGGCGCGCTCAGTGTTCCCGCTTGCAACATGCGCACGCACCAAGTTGTAGTTGTCGGCAAAGGGATTGGGTGGCAGCTGATTCCAGAAGCCAGCCGCGCGCTCCAATGACGCAATGGCTCGCTGGATGTCGCCCAGTTCCAGCTGCAGGTGACCAACGTTGTGCATCCCGATTGCGGCGTAGTGCTCGAGTCCCATCTGCGAGGCTTCCGCGGTGACGCGCATCACCGAATTCAGCGCACGCTCCAGAGGTTCGTGAAGCCATTGGGACGTGATGGCCAGATTCCCTTCGAGTCGGAGGCGTAGGTCTCGCGCGTCGGCAGGAGCGGCTGCGAGACCAGCCTTGGCCGTCTGGGACGCAATCTCTGGCCGGCCCCAGTAGTGGTAGACCGAGCTCTCCTTCACCAGGGCGAGCGCTTCCATACGTCTGTCCTGCTTCTTGGCGAAGAACGCACGCGCACGCTCGAGGGCGGTCAAGGCGCCTTCCCAGTTGCCGCCGATCCCAAGCGCCTCACCGTGGAGCAGGCTGAGCCGCGCGTTGTCGCGAATCGTCTTTGCCGGAAGCTGCTGCAGCCACTCGTCGACCATGCCGAGCCGTCCTTCGGCGACCACTTCCTCCCCATATCGGGCGATGAGACGCGCAGCCTGGCGCTGGAGGCCGGCCTTCAGGTAGTGATAGATCGCCTCGGGCCACTGGGCGCTCGTCTCGAAATAGGACGCTGCGTGGATGTGAAGTCCCATCACCTCGGCATCGGTGCGCTCGTCCTCCAAGCGGCGCTCGAGGAACTCCCGGAACAGCCCGTGGTACCGGAATCGCGACTCGTCGAGCCGGTACGTGAACAGTCCGGTGTGTTCCAGCTGCATGAGTCGGCGTGTCCCGTCGTGCACGCCGGCGAGCCGTTCGGCCACCTCGGGCGTGATCTGGTGCAGGATCGACGTCGAGAGCAGGAAGTTGCGCGTTTCCTCCGGCTGCTGGTCCAGGACCTCCTCCGCGAGGAACGCAAACAGGTCGCTGTCAGATTTCGCGGTGAGCGACTCGATCAGCGCCCGCCGCTCCTCCGGGCTGCGCCGCTCTCGCAGGGAGACCTCCACCAGCTGCAGGCTGGCCGCCCAGCCTTCCGTCCTGCGCTCGAGCTCGGCCGCCTCATCGGCCGTCAATGGGTCTCGGTAGACGTCGCGAAAGAGCTCCGCGATCTCCGCCTCGGTCATGCGCAGATCATCGGTCTTGAGCTCTGCGTAGCCGCCATGCGTCTTGAACCTCGCGAACTGCAGGTGCGGCTTGCCACGCGAGGCGAAGACGAAGCGGCAGCTCGGCGGAGCGTCGCGCAGGATCTGGTTCCAGAGCCCCCGCACCTCGGTGACGGCCGCCACGAACTGCCAGTCGTCGATGATGAACGTGCACGGTTCGCGCAGCTTCTCGTGCATCTCGGCAAGCAGGTAGGCCGCGACGCCGGGTCGCGAGGATCCCGGACCGCCCATCTGGCGGAGCACCGAGTGCGCGCGTCTCCCGAACCCTGGGTAGTGCTGGCTGATCGCCTCGACGAGGTAGCTGATGTGCAGCGTCCAATCCCGGTCGTTCCGGTCGAGCTTGTACCAGTAGCAGGGGAAATCGACCTCGCGTTCCCATTGCCAGAGAAGCGTGGTCTTGCCATAGCCCGCGTCGGCGGCGATCACCACCGCGCGCGCCTCTGCATTCGAGCTCAGCCAGTCGACGAGGCGGGCTCGGCGCAGTGTCGGGGTCACGTACCGCGGCGAGGTGACCTTGTTATGGATGAGCGGATAGGTGCTCTTGAGCTCCTCCATCGGCGCTCCCTGGACGGGTAGGGTCGCTGAAGGCGGGGTTGGCGAGACGCCGGTTCCCGCTTTGCGCTCGCTCGCGCTGACATCGTAGTCGGTGCCTGGTTATCGGCGCATTACCGGCTCATGGACTAGATGAGAATCGGCTAGAGTCGTGCTCTGGAATGCGCGCCTTCATCGGACTCGGGGGAAATTTGCCGGAGTCCACATCCGCCCTGGCGCGGGCCGCCGGCGAGCTGCGGGGCATGGGCTCGGTGTTGAAGACCTCGTCGCTCTACACGAGCGCTCCGCGCGACCTGCTCGACCAACCCGATTTCGCGAACGCCGCCCTCGAGCTCCAGACCGATCTCGCGCCCCAGGACCTCCTGCTTGAGCTCAAGCGCCTCGAGCTTGCTCTTGGCCGGGACCCCCAGGGGATGCGCTTTGGCCCGAGACTGGTGGACCTCGACATCCTGGCGATTGATGGGAAGTGCGTCACTGAGCCCGATATCGACCTGATCGTCCCGCATCCCCGGCTGCAGGAGCGACGCTTCGCCCTTGAGCCGCTCGCCGAGATCCAGCCTGACCTCCAGCCCTGGCGCGGTTGCGCCGACGTGCGGCGCGACGTCACGGTGGCAGACCTGCTTCCCGCCGTGGCGGACCAGGACGTCCTCCGAACAGCCGGACCGGAGTGGGCTGACCGATAGACCAATAGGGATCAGGCGCATCCCAGGGGCGATGTGCAGCCAAGGTCTCCAGTGGTCCAACGAAGGGCTGGATGGACGCACTGAGGCCGGGTTCGTTGGACGTTAGGAGCGCGTGGCGTCACATCGCGCGCGACAGGCCGAGTTCGTTGGACGTTAGGAGCGCGTGGCGTCACATCGCGCGCGATGGGCCGGGTCCGTAGTGGCGGCGGTCCCCTAGAGGCGCACGCGGGGCGGGCGGCGATCGTCGAAGGTGTGGACCGTGTCGATGAACCGGACGGTGCCGCGCTGATAGGCCGTCAGCAGCGAGTGCGTGCGCGCGCCACCGCCGAAGAAGCGGACACCGCGCAGGAGCTCGCCATCGGTCACGCCGGTGGCTGAGAAGACGACGTTCTCACCGGATGCCAGGTCGTTCGTGCGGTAGACCCGTCCGCCGTCGTCGACGTCCAGCCCCATTCCTCGAGCCCGCTCTTTCTCCTCATCGGAACGCCAGGCGAAGATGGCCTGGATCTCCCCGCCCAGGCACTTCAACGCGGCCGCGGTGAGCACCCCCTCCGGGGCGCCGCCGGTTCCCATCACCGCGTGAACACCCGTTCCAGAGACGGCCACGCTGATCCCGGCGGTGAGGTCGCCATCGCTGATCAGCTTGATTCGCGCTCCGGCGGCCCGCACGTCGCTGATCAGCTGCTCGTGCCGCGGCCGGTCGAGGATCACCACGGTGATGTCCCACACGTTTCGTCCCAGCCGTTCGGCGATGGTGCGGATCGTCTGGTCCACCGGGTCGTCGATGTGCACGTGGCCGGCGACCATCGGGCCCACGATCAGCTTGCGGAGATAGGTGTCAGGGGCATGCATCAAGCCACCTGGTTCGGCGGCGGCGAGCACCGCGGTGGCGTTCGGCGATCCGGTTGCCACCAGGTTGGTCCCCTCCAGCGGATCGACCGCGATATCGACCTCGGTGGCGGCGTCCGGATTGCCGACTTTCTCACCGATGTACAGCATGGGCGCCTCGTCCCGTTCTCCCTCGCCGATGACGATGGTGCCGCTCATGTCGGAGTCTTCCATTGCGCGACGCATCGCCTCGACCGCCGCGCGGTCCGCTCCGTTGCGGTCTCCGCGTCCCATGAGGCGCGCGGCGGCGATGGCGCCAGCCTCAGTGGCCGCCACGGCCTCGACGCCGATCAGGTTTTCCACGATCCCGCCCTCGCCATCGGTCCTGGACGGTCAGTGCCGGAAGTGCCGGCGACCGGTGAAGACCATGGCCATGTGATGACGATCCGCCACTTCGATGGCCATCTCGTCGCGAATGCTGCCACCCGGCTGGATGATCGCCGTGACGCCGGCCTGTGCCGCGATCTGGATGCCGTCCGGGAATGGGAAGTAGGCGTCCGAGGCCATCACGCTCAACGGCGCGCGCTCACCCGCCTTCCGCAGCGCGACCTCGACGCTCACCACCCGCGACGGCTGGCCCGCGCCCATGCCGATCATGGCGTGCTTCTTGGCCAGCACGATCGCGTTGGAGCGGACGTGACGAACCGCACGCCACGCGAAGAGCAGGTCCGTTAGCTCCTCGAGCGTCGGTCGCCGTTGGGTGACCACCTGCAGCTTGTTGCGATCGTCCTCGAGGGTGTCAAAGGTCTGGACAAGCAGGCCGCCACCGATCCGCTTGAAGTCGAAGTTGCCGATCCCCATCTCCGCTTCGCTGGTTTCGTTTGGCGAGACCTCGACGATCTCGAAGCCCTTCTTGGTCCGGAGCATCTCGAGCGCCTCGGGGGTGTAGCCAGGCGCGACGATGGCCTCGAAGAAGCCGGGCCGGATGGCCCGCGCGGTCGCCTCGTCGATCACTCGGTTGACACCGATGATCCCGCCGTAGGCCGACACCGAGTCACCCTCCAGGGCTCCCCGGAACGCTTCGGCAAGGT
>VBKA01000216.1 GCA_005879815.1 Chloroflexota bacterium | reverse complement strand
CGGTGCCCATGCTCTTGACGTCGCGAAGGACCGACGCGTACTGCGTGGGATCAGACACGGCGGCGACCCCGGGGAAGTTCTTGGCCGCCGCTCGCAGGAGGGCCACTCCGCCGACGTCGATCTGGTCAAGTGCCTGGTCGAGCGCCGTCCCGGGCTGCTGCACGGTCTGCGCGAAGGGATAGAGGTTGACCACGACGAGGTCGATCTGACCGATGCCATGCTCCGCGAGCTGGGCCAGGTGGTCC
>VBKA01000219.1 GCA_005879815.1 Chloroflexota bacterium | reverse complement strand
GCTACCGCTGACGGGCCTGCAGGTCGTCGAGCTCGGCCAGAACCTGGCAGGGCCGATGGCCACTGAGATCCTGGCGCACCTGGGCGCCGACGTCGTCAAGGTCGAGCGCCCCGAGGGCGACGACGCGCGACACTGGGGGCCACCCTTCTGGAAGGGCGTGTCGCCCGGGTTCCTCGCCGTCAACGCCAACAAGCGCTCGATCACGCTCGACCTGAAGAACGAGCGGGCGGTGGCTTGGCTCATCGAGTTCATCGGAGACGCCGACGTCCTCGTCCAGAACCTGCGCCCCGGCGCAGCCGACGCGCTGGGCCTCGGCCCGACGGCGCTCACTGAACGGTACCCGCGTCTCGTCTATTGCTCGATTTCGGCGTTCGGCCCCCGGGGCCCGCTCCGGGACCGGCCCGGCTACGAGCCAATCTTGCAAGCCTTCTCGGGTCTTATGATGATGAACGGCGACGATGGCGGGCCGCCGACCCGGATCGGGACGTCCGTCCTCGATTACGGCACAGGCATGTGGACCGCGATCGGCGCGCTCGCGGGCTTGGCTCGACGCCAGCAGACCGGGCGCGGCTCTGTTGTGGACGCGTCCCTGTTCGAGACAGGCCTGGCTTGGCTGAAGGGGCACTTCGCCAGCTTCCGCGCCTCGGGCGTCGTTCCCGAGCGGCATCGGACGGGCAGCCATCGCGTGGTCCCGTTCGAGAGCTTCGAGACCAAGACCGGTCCGGTCATCATCGCGGCCGGCAACGACCGGGTCTTCGCCAAGCTCGCGGCCGCCCTCGGCCATTCCGAGTGGGCGGTCGACCCACGCTACGCGACGAACGCGGCGCGCGTCGCGAAGAAGGCAGAGCTGGTCGCGCGGATCGGCGAGGTCCTCCGCGGGCGCAGCAAGGGCGAGTGGATCGATGCGCTCGAGGCGGCCGGGGTGCCGTGCGGGCCGATCTACAGCCTGCCGGAGGCGGTAGCGGACCCGCAGGCCAGAGCCCTCGGCATCATCCAGCGTGTACCCGGCGACGACTTCGAGCTCATCGGCCTCCCGCTCTCGTTCGACGGCGAGCGGCCGGGGATCCGGCGCGCGCCGCCGGGAATCGGCGAGCACGACGCCGAGGTGCGGCGCGCGTAATGCTCCAGCGCCCCTGGGTGGCACTGATGCTCGCCGTGGTATGGCTGGCGGCCACGCCCGCCACCACCGGCGAGATCCTGAGCGGCGAGAACTGGCGCCGACTGCCGCCGGCCGCGCGCGCGGCTTACGTCAGCGGGATCATCGACGCCTGGAGCGGGCTCGCGCTGACACAGGAATCGCTCGGAACCAAGGACCAGGCGATCACCGTCTTTGCCGATGTCGTGGGGTGCGTGCGTGATCGGGCCCTGGCCGCGTCTCAGGTCCTGGACCTCGTGGAGAGGTACGCGGAAGACAATCCTGGTCTCCGCAACAAGGAGATGCCCGACCTCGTCTTCGCTGCGCTGACCCAACGCTGCCGCCGCTAGCGTGTACTACGAGCGCCATGGCCGGGTGGACGGGGACGCGCCGACGATCCTGCTCCTCCACGGGCTCGGCTCTTCGGCGACCGACTGGACCGAGCAGCTCGCGGGGTTCGGGCCGCGGTGCCGGCTGCTCGTCGTCGACCTGCCCGGCCATCATCGCTCCGCGCTCCCTCCCGGACGCCTGACGGTCGAGCGGATGGCGGCCGACCTCGAGCGGCTCCTCATCGGGCTCGGCGAGCCGCCGCTCCACGTGGCCGGCCTCTCGCTGGGCGCCTGCGTGGGGCTGGCGCTCGCGTTCCAGGCGCCCGCCCGCATCCGATCACTCACGCTGGTCAACGGCTTCGCCCGCCTCAGGCCCCTGAGCGCCGCGGGGGCGCTCAGGCTGCTGACGCGCCTCGCGCTCGTCGCCACGGCGCCGATGACGGTGGTGGCGTCCCGCGTGGCGGGCGTGATGTTCCCGAAGCCCGAGCAGGCGCACCTTCGGCTCGCAGCCACGCGGAGCCTCGCGCGCACGCGGCGGCGGACGTACCTGGCCGCGCTCGCGGCGCTCGCGACGTTCGACGCGCGCCCCCGGCTCGCCTCAGTGCGCTGCCCGACGCTGGTGGTGGCGGGCGACGGCGACGCCACTGTCGCGCTCGAGGCGAAGGCGGAGCTGACGCAGGGGATTCCCGGCGCCCAGATGGTCGTCGTGCCCGACTCGGGCCACGCGACGCCCAGTGACCAACCGGAGCTCTTCAACCGGATCATCCTCGAGTTCATTGCCGCTCACTGACGCGGAGTACAATCGCCGCCATGTGGTTCGGCCTGGCGCTGGCGGCGGCGCTGTTCCAGGTGCTCCGCAACACCGCCATGAAGCGCCTCGGCCACGCGCTCGACGAGTACATCAACGTCTGGGGCCGCTTCACCTTCCTGCTGCCGTTCGCGCTCGTCACGTGCTGGCTCACGGGCTGGCCGACGCTCAAGCCCGGGTTCTACGCCTGGTGCCTGATGTTCGGCGTATGCCAGACGCTCTCGACCTTGGCGCTCTCCAAGGCGCTCAAGCTCGCGGAGATTTCGCTGGTCACCGCACTCTGGAAGGTGAGCCTCCTCATCCTGCTCGGCATGGCGTGGCTCACGATCGGCGAGACACCAAACGTCCTCGGGCTGGCGGGTGTGCTACTCTCCGCGGCGGGCGTTTACCTCCTGAACATCGCACGCACCCACGTCTCGCCCTGGGAGCCGCTCCGGGTTCTGGTGACCGACCGCGGACAGCGCTACACGCTGCTCGCCGCCTTCTTCTACGCGCCGTCGGTCATCACCATCAAGCAGGCGATCCTCGCCTCGAACACCGCCGCGGGCACCTTCGGCGCCTACCTTGCCGCGAGCCTGGTCGTGACGCCGCTCGCCCTTCGGACGTCGGCGCACCACTTCGGCTCGATCGGGCGCTACTGGAAGGAGTTCGCGCTCACCACCATGAGCCAGGGCAAGGCGTACACGCTGACGCTGTCCTCGTACGTCGAGGCCGTGAAGCAGGTGGAGATCCTGTTCGCGATGGCGGCAGGAATCGCGTGGTTCGGCGAGGCGCAGCGCGTACGCGAGTCGGCGCTCGGCGGCATCGTGATGCTCTTGGGCATGGTGTTGCTCGCGCTGGCCTCGTCGGGGAAGTGAGCGCAGGCTGCGCCGGTTGACTGTCTCGTGCCTGAGACATTGACGCCTCGCTGGCGGCGCGTCGAGAGCTACCTTTTCGTCGCAAGAGCATAGAGCTTGAGACCTCGGGAACGTCAGTCCCGCGTATGACAGTTGAGCGCGGATCGCTGCTTTGCCTGGGACTCGCGACTTGCCAGAGGGTGATGGCTGTCCCGCAGTCACCCTCGCACGTCGGTCACCGCTGAGCGCCCAAACATGGCGAGGCAGCGTTGGCGCTCATGGTCCGACAGGGAAACGTGCCAGAAGCCAAGAAGCGCCAACGGCACGAGCACCGCTACCTGCGCGAAGAACACGAGCAGACTCGGCGCCGGCCACAGGCGCTCGACGAGCCATGTGGCCGCGACGAACGGAGACACCGCGGTCACAGGCAGGACCCAACTCGATATCACGTACTGCCGGACCCCGACGCCGACGCTGTGGCCTGCGTACCACGGCCACAGCAACACGCCGGCGGCCACACCGGGAACGGTCATTCCCCATGCCACCCCCGCAACACCGAAAGGTCGGACGAGCAGCGCAATCGCTGCAACGGTGACCACGGCTTCAGCGGCGAACATGCCAGCCACGGCACGCGGTCGACCCGCTCCCAGCATGACGTTTGCGGCGGCTCCCGTCGCACCGAGGAACACGAGGCGCAGAGCCAGGATCGCCAGCACTTCCCCCGCCGGGCCGCCATATTCGGCGCCCATCCACAGCCCGATGAACGACGAGCCGCGCAGGGCGAAGGTCGCAGCGATGGGAAGCACGAGCATCGTGCAGCACCGCGCACCCCAAAGCATCAGGTCCTGCAGCTCCTGGCGCCGCCCACGGGCCTCCAGCGCACTGGCTAATGGCGGCAGCGTCGTGCGAATCCCGCCGGCCAGGATCCGAGCGTAGTCGACCAGTCCGCTGGCGATGGCCAAGACCGTCACGGCGGTCATGGGGAGAAATGCGCCAATGATGATTACACCCGACCGATCGATGACAGCGGCGCTCAGCTGCGCACCGAACGAATACCCGCCATAGGAGAAGATCAGCCGCAGGTGCGGCCAACTCCACTCTGGTCGCAGCCGAAGTTGAGGATAGAACCGCAAGCTCACCCAGGCGGTGAGTAGGCCCCCGGCGATCCGTGACACGAGCTGAATGCTCGCCAACTCGACGAGGCCCCCACCGGCGACGATGACGCGGAGCACGAGCGCCGCCCGCAGGAGCGCAGTCCCGACGTCGAGCGCGCATATCAGATCGAATCGTTGGAGACCGACGATCACGCCGCCGAAGACTCCATTCACCAGCGCGACCCCGGCGCTGGCCCCGGCCAGCGCCATCACGATCACCGTCGACTCCCGATACTCGACGGGGATGTTGAAGACCCGCGGCACGGCAAGGCCGAGACCGACCGAGGCGAGAAGCGTGGCGCCCGCCATGCCGGCGAATAGCACCAACGCGGTCGACACGATCCGGATCGCCGTCGCGTGATCACCCTGACTGTGACACCGCGCCACGTATCGTGTGACGGCACTGCGAACGCCGAGGTCGAGGAGGCCCAGATAGGCCGTCAGCGTGACCAGCAGCGTCCAGACTCCGTACGCCGAGGCGCCGAGATAGTGGACGACGAGCGGGGTCA
>VBKA01000218.1 GCA_005879815.1 Chloroflexota bacterium | reverse complement strand
GGAGGGCGAACGCATCATCGGCATCTGCACCCTCGAGCTGCGCGAGACGCTACGCACCGAGTTACCTGAAGCGTGGATCCCCGAGCTCGTCGTCACCGAGCCCGCGCGCGGGCGCGGGATCGGAGCGGCCCTGCTCGACTCCGCGATGCGAGAGGCGCAGCGCCAGGGAGCGCGGAGCATGACCCTGGAGTCAGGGCCGATGCGTGACGTCGCCCATGCGCTCTATCGGTCCAGGGGTTTCCGCGACGCTGGCCGGGAGCGGCTGCTCCTGCGAGACCGCGCCTGAGGAGGAAGGTCAGGCGCGATGTCGGACGAAGCGGAGCTCGGCCCATAGCTGCGCCGCCTGCCGATCGGTGAGCGCCTGCCGATCGGCGAGCTGGCGCAGGACGAGCTCTTTCCGTTCGAGGGCGAGATCCAGGTCAAGCCGCTCGAGACGCCGCGCCTTCCAGAACCGCGAAGAATGGGAGAGCCAGGCGCCGATCCCTGCCCGAACTGCGGCAACCTGGAGGCCTTTGCGATTTGGAGCAATGAGGGATGGAACCTGCACTCCCTGTCGGGGGAGCCGCATGCCCTGCCCATGGTGCTGATGTTGATATCGCGAGCTCATCACGGCCTCGAGGAACTTCCGGCGAGCCTTGCCGGCGAGCTGGGGTTCGTGCTGCAGCGAGTCGTGCGCGCCATCTCGACGCTGCCCGATGTCCGGCGCGTCCACAGGTTCGCCGAGGCTCAGCCGGCAGGCTCGTCCGATGGCTTCTCGATCCACCATTCCGCGAACTCGCGCGCCCGTCCGTCGGGGTTCAGACGGATCAGCCAGATGTTGCTGTAGGTCTCGGCCGCCTCGTCTCCGTACGCGGGATACGTGGTTAGGCCACGGACCACGCCGGTGTCGCCCTCGAAGGCGAGGATCTCGTGCTCAAACTCCCACGGACGGTTCGAGTCGCCACGCTCGATCCATTTGCGGACGATCTGCGGCCTCCCTTCCCATGCGCTGCTAAACGGCCAGGGCGAGTAAGTGGCCTCATCGACGAAGAGCGCCGCGATCTGGTCGGGATCGTCGCTCTTCCATGCCGTTCGATAGCCGGCCAACCAGTCATCGAGATCGGATCGGTCCATCTGGGCTCCTCCTTGCACACAGCATCGTACGTCGCTCGCCATCACCAGTCAAGGCCTAATGACTGGTAACGACCCGACCGGCCGGAGGCCCGCGTAGAATCGACCGATGCCCTCCGTCGACCGCCCGATCACGCGCGAGCAGCTGTTCATCAGCGCCGGCGTGATGGCCGGCATCGCGGTCGCCGCGCTTGATTCGACCGTGGTCGGCACGGCGATGCCGACGATCATCGGTCAGCTCGGCGGCATCGAAGCCTACGGCTGGGTCTTCGCCGCATACCTGCTCACAGCGACGACGACGGTGCCGGTGTTTGCGACCCTCGCCGACAGCCATGGCCGCAAGCCGATCTTCCTCGCCGGCCTCGCGCTCTTCGTGGGCGGCTCCGCACTCTGCGGACTGAGCCAGTCGATGTTGCAGCTCATCGTGTTTCGCGCGATCCAGGGTCTCGGTGCCGGGGCGGTGCAGCCCATCGCCTTCACCATCGTCGGCGACATCTTCGAGCCACGCCAGCGGGCACGGATGCAGGGCCTCTTCAGCAGCGTCTGGGGCCTCTCGGCAATTGTCGGACCTGCGCTTGGCGGGCTGATCACCGCCACCGTCGGCTGGCGTTGGGTCTTCTACATCAACGTGCCCGTCGGCCTGCTCGCCGCGGGCCTGATCGGAGGGGTGCTGCACGAGCACGTCGAGCCTCGAGTGCATCGCCTCAACTGGATCGGCAGCCTGACGCTCACCGTTGGGGTCTCGCTCCTCCTGCTGGCCCCGTCGGAAGGTATCCAGCTGGGCTGGAGCTCACCGGTGGTCATCGGTTCCATCCTCGGCGCCGCGGTGCTGCTCATCGCGTTCGCGCGCTCGGAAACGGCGGCGCCCGAGCCGCTCATCTCGAGGGAGCTCCTGAGACGACCGGTGGTTGCCGCGGGTCTGGCGATCGGAACGCTGGCCGGCGTCGTGATGTTCGGGCTCACCGCGTACGTGCCCCCGTTGATCCAGGGCGTGATGGGCGGATCGCCGCTCGATGCGGGCATCGCCGTAGCCGCGATGAGCATCGGCTGGCCAGTGGGATCGATCGTCAGCGGCCGGACGATGCTCCGCGTCGGTGCGCGGCCGATCGTGCTGGCTGGCGCGGGCATGCTCGTGCTCGGCACGGCGATGCTCACCCAGGCCGCCGTCATCCAGTCCCTGTGGTACACGTCCGCGGCGACCGCGGTGACCGGGCTTGGGATGGGCCTGATCACGACGCCGACGCTGGTCGCCATCCAGGCTGCGGTGGCCTGGCAGCAGCGCGGGCAGGCGACCGGACTGGTGCAGTTCAGCCGGACGATCGGCGGCTCGGTGGGGACCGGGCTGCTCGGCGCCCTGCTGGCGACGGCGGTGGGACCTGCGGCGAGTGCCATCCTCGATCCGGTCGGGCGCTCCACGATCTCCGCCGCGCAGCTGACGGCCGCTCGGGGGGACCTGGCTGCGGGCCTCGGCTGGATCTACGTCGTCCTGGCCCTGGCGGCGATCGG
>VBKA01000060.1 GCA_005879815.1 Chloroflexota bacterium | reverse complement strand
CAACTTCATCGCTCAGCCGTTCGAGGTGGAGCAGAACTCGATGGTGCCGACGATCCTGGAGGGTGAATACGTCCTCATCGACAAGGTGAGCCCCCGCTTCAGCGACTACGAGCGAGGCGACATCGTGGTCTTCAACCCGCCGGTCGGCTACTCAGAGGGCGGTGTGCCGTTCATCAAGCGCGTCATCGGGATTCCCGGCGACCGCGTTCGTCTCGACAACGGACGCGTCTATGTCACGCCCGCCGGAGGGGCGGCGGTCCGACTCGACGAGCCGTACATCAACGCGGACATCAACGGCCGGCCGGAGCCGACCATCCCACGGGATGCCGAAGGCACGACCCAGTGGACGGTCGCGGCCGGCAGCTACTTCGTGATGGGCGACAACCGCACGGTGAGCCAGGACTCCCGGACATTCGGGCCCATCACCCGCGACCTGATCATCGGTCGCGCCTGGCTCCGGTACTTCCCCCTCAACCGGATCGGTCTCGTTCGACGTCCCGCCTACGCCGGACTGAAGGGCGCGCCATCCTCTCCGTCGCCGAATGCCCGCGCGCGTGCGCCCGTCGCCGGACTCGCCGGGAGCTAGCCCTCCGGCTCTTCGGCCACGATCCAGGCGTCAACCGCCCGGGGGTAGTCGAGCAGGTCGCCCGTAGGAAACCACAGGTCGAGCTCGAAGACCGCGGTCTCGGCGGCGTCCGAGGCATGGATCAGGTTGCGAAGGCCGCTGATGCCCAGGTCGCCGCGAATGGTGCCGGGTGCTGCCTCGTTCGGCATGGTCTGGCCCACCACGCGCCGCACGGTGGCGATCGCGTCCGGGCCCTCCAGGGCAAGGGCGGCAACCGGTCCTGAGGTGATGAACTCGACCAGCCCCGCGTAGAAGTGCTTGCCGGCATGAACCGCATAGTGCCGCTCGGCCATCTCGCGGGGAACCTGCAGCAGGCGCAGGCCGACGACCTTCAGGCCCTTGCGTTCCAGCCGCGACAGGATCTCGCCGATCAGCCCACGCTGGACGCCATCGGGCTTGACCAGGACCAGGGTGCGCTCCATGCGATCTGGCTCTCCTGCGGCGTTTGGACCGATGGCGTGGCGCGCACGGAGTCGCGCCGGGTGTGCGTGCTCGAGATCGCTCAGGTCCGCGCGGCGCGGTCGTAGACGGCTGATGCCTCGGCAGCGCGACCGGCTGCCCTGAGCAGGTCGCCGTAGAGTAGCAGACGCTCCGTGGGCGACTGGTCGTCAAGGGTCGGCTCCAGCAGCGCGATGCCCTCGGGTGCGATGCGGGCGTCGAGCCGGAGGGCCACCATCAGCTCCCGATCGCCTCGCTCCGGATCGCTCGCCGCGTAGGCCTGCCGCGCCGCCTCGAGCCGAGCGTGCGCCGCCGCCGTGCGCGATGGGTCGGCACCTGCGGACATCGCGGCGTCCCCGCCGCCGACCGGCACCTGGACAGGCCTCCGCGGTCGCAACGATGCGGGGGTCGGCCACGGCAGGCGTGACGCCACCCCCGAGCGCAGTCGCCACGCGTCGTCGACGCCCACCTCCTCGACGATGCGCTCCATCAGCCGGGTCGCCGTCTCGAGCTGACCCGTGGCCGCAAGCGCCTCCGCCTCGATGAGCATCACCAGCGGGCGGCGACGCTCCAGGCTCCCCGATCGGATGCGACCCGCGGAGGCGCCTGCCGCGATGGGCCGGCCCTGTCTCCAGAGGGCTTCGGCGAGGAGCGCGCGGGCAGCGTCGAGCTCATCGAGGGCGACCTCGCCCTGGGCGTGCAGCTGCGCGACGCGTCGGACCAGGACGGCCTCTGCCAGCGCGCTGAGCCCGCTCGACAGCTGGGCTCTGGCCAGGCTGAGCTCGTCGGAGACGAGATCGACGTAGTACACCTCATCCTCCCCCACCGGTCCACTCGACCCACGCTGCGCGCCGGGCTGCGGCTGGCGCGGGGCTCCGTTCTCCGCCGCGGAGTCCCTCTCGCCCGCGGGCACTTCCTCCGAGGGAGGCGATTGCTCAGGCGCCACGATCGGCTCAGGCGGCAAGCAGGCGTTCGACCCGGGTCCCGCGGCGGAACGGACCGAGCAATGCAAGGCGCACGAGGTTGGGGGCCACGTAGCGGCGGGCGACGCGCAGCATGTCGTCGGTGGTGACCGCCTCGAGGTGCTCGACGACCTCCGCCACGGTGAGGATCCGCGGCAGCAGGATCTCGCCACTCCCCAGCCAGGAAGCGACGGCGCCCGTCTCCTCCATCCGAAGCTCGAGCCTGCCCCGGGTGTAGGCGCGGGCACGCTCGAGCTCCGCGGCGGTCACCGGCTCCTGCACGACGCGATCGAGCTGGTGCAGGATCGCGCCGACCACGTCCTCCAGTCGCTCGGGATCGAAGCCCGCGTGGACCCCCACCGTCCCGCAGTCGGAGTAGCTGGCGGCGAAGGTCGAGACGTCGTATGCCAGCGAACGCCGCTCCCGAAGCTCCAGGAAGAGGCGGCTGCTCATGCCGTCTCCGAGCACGGCGCCGAGGAGGTCCAGGGTCCATCGGTCCGGGTCCGTGCGCGACAGGCCAGGCATGCCCACGCACAGGTTTCCCTGGGCCAGACGACGGTGGGCGACGCTGATCGAGCCTGCGTCTCCGAACTGCGGAGCGACCAGCGGCGCTATCCCGCTCGGCTCGGCACGCGCGGCCAGCGGGACCGGCGCCCCAGCATCGGTCTGCCACCAGCGCTCGACCAATCGCAGGACAGTGGCGTGGTCGATCGCCCCAGCGACCGCCAGGACCATCGCCCCCGGCCGGTACCAGCGGCGCCAGTGCACCATGGCGGCGTCGCGCGTCGCGCGTCGCACCGAGCGCGGCGTCCCCGCGATCTCTCGCCCGAGCGGATGCCGGCCGAAGAGAAGCTCGTCGAAGATCGTGAAGACGTGATCGGTGGGTGAATCGACGTACATGCGGATCTCGTCGACGATGACCGGCTTCTCCGCAGCGAGGTCGCTGCCGCGCAGGAGCGGGCGCGTGGCCAGCTCGCCGATCACGTTCAAGGCGGTGGCGGCGGCAGAGGCCGGGACGCGTGCGGTGTAGGCGGTCAGCTCGCGATCGGTGCTGGCGTTGACGCTGCCGCCGCAGCCCTCGATGAGCTCGGAGAGGCTGCCCGGATCGGGGAAGCTCGCGGTCCCCTTGAAGACGAGGTGCTCGAGAAGGTGCGAGAGCCCCGCGGCGGACTCGTCCTCGTGGCGCGAGCCGACGCCCACGAACAGGGCAGCCGACACGGACCGTGCGTGCGACATCTCCTGGGTGACGACGCGGAGCCCATTGTCGAGCACCGTCCGCACGTACGGGAGCTCCCCGCTCGGGCGGCGGGCCACCGAGCGCACGGTCACCCTAGGCGTCCTCGTCCTCGTCGGCGCCATCCGACGCATCGGGCGACATCATCAGCTCCATCTGGATGAAGCGCAGGTCGCGTGCCAGCTCTTCCGCGTTGCGCGGCAGCGGGCGGCCGCCAGCCTCATCGGCTCCCAGGCGTGGCGCGGAGGCGGCGAACTCCAGCACGACCCGCTCCGACCCGATGACCAGCGTGTAGACCAGGAGCTGTTCGGAGGTGGTGTCGAACTGGAGGTAGTCGAAGGAATCGAGATTGACGCAGATCGAGAGGGGCGTGAAGTAGCTGGCGATCTCGGGATGGTCCACCACCACGCGCTCGACCCAGCCGGTCCCCGAGCTCTCGACCTGGTTCCCGCGGTAGTACGCGTAGCTCACCGTCTGCTTCAGCAGCGGGCGCAGGATGTTGTAGATGTCGGTCTTGTCGGTGACGACGCCGGTGTTGATGTACAGCTTGGCTCGCGCGTCGGACATGGCGGTTCGATGCTGTCTCGCTCGACGGGGTGTCGGCGAGTCTAACACCGGCCTTTTGAGCACGGATGGACCGATGGACCAGCCAGCGCGCGGCCCCCGAAACGCCGGGGGCGGCTGCTAGGATGTCGGCCAGATGAAGCTCCTGGCCGTCGACATCGGGAACACGAACGTGACCCTCGGCCTCTTCGACGAGGCGGAGCTGGTCGGTTCCTGGCGAGGCACGACCCAGGCGACGGCGACCGATGACGAAGTAGCGCTCCTGGCGAACGGGCTACTGGGCCTCGACGGGCACGCGCTGGGCGAGATCGATGCGGTAGCGGTGGCGAGCGTGGTGCCGCCCCTGACCACGACCTTCACGCGCATGATCCGCTCGAAAACCGGCCAGGCACCGCTCATCGTTGACGCCCGCAGCCTGGAGGGGATCCTGGAGATCGAGATCGACCGCCCCGCCGAGGCCGGCGCGGATCGGCTCGCCAACGCGCTGGCGGCGAAGATCGAGTTCGGCGGTCCGGCGATCGTGATCGATCTGGGCACCAGCACGAACTTCGACCTGGTGAGCGCCGAGGGCGCGTACATCGGTGGCGCCATCGCCCCGGGCCTGGTTCTCTCGCTCGAGGCGCTCGTCGGATCGGCCAGCAAGCTGCCGCGCATCGAGCTGCGCCGGCCTCCCCACGCCATCGGCGCCAACACCGTGCATGCCATGCAGAGCGGCACGGTCCTGGGGTATATCGGGCTGGTGAGTGGCCTGTTGACCGCCTTGCGCGGCGAGCTGATCGAACGCTCCCCCGCGACCGCGCGGGTGACCGTGGTGGCCACCGGCGGGCACACGTACGAGCCGTGGTTGGCGGACGTGCTGGGCATCGACTCGGTTGAGCCGGACCTGACGCTTCGCGGCATCCGCTATGCCTGGGACGGGATCCGCCGCCGCCAGGGCGACGCGGTGCAGCGCGAATCCGTCACGGGGGGCCGTGGCACGTGAGCCCGGAGCGCGGTCCTCTGGCCGGCCGCCGCATCGTGGTGGGAGTCACCGGCAGCATCGCCGCCTACAAGGCCGTCCTCCTGGTGCGGCGCCTCATGGAGCGCGGCGCGACGGTCGACGTGGCGCTCACGCGCTCCGCGGCCGCCTTCGTCACGCCCCTCACCTTCGCGAGCCTCACGCATCGACCCGTGGTGAGCGACGTCCTGGACCTGGACGCCGAGCAGCAGATCGCGCACATCGAGCTCGCCGAGGCGGCGGACGCGGTGGTCGTTGCGCCAGCCACCGCCAACGTGCTCGCCGAGCTCGCGATCGGGATGGCGAGCAGCTCGGTAACCGCCATCGCCTGCGCCAGCCGCGCCCCGGTGGTCGTCGCGCCGGCCATGGATGCGGGCATGTGGACCAATCCGGCGACGCAGCGCAACGTGGCCACGCTGCGCGAGTTCGGCTACCTGCTCGTCGAGCCGGAGGTCGGGTCGCTCGCCTCGGGGCTGACGGGGATCGGGCGGCTCGCCGAGCCCGGCACCATCGCGGACACCGTCGAGCGGCTCTTTGAGCGTGCCGGCGACCTGGAGGGCCTGCGGGTGGTGGTCAGCGCGGGCGGGACCCGCGAGCCGATCGACCCGGTGCGCTTCATCGGCAACCGGAGCAGCGGCAAGATGGGGACCGCCATCGCCGAGGCGGCGCGGGACCGCGGCGCGACCGTCACGCTGATCGCCGGGGCGATGAGCGTCAATCCACCGCCCGGAGTCAGCGTGGTGAACGCGACGACCGCACAGGCCATGCGGCAGGCGGTGATGCGGGAGGCTCCCGGCGCCGACATCCTGGTCATGGCCGCCGCCGTCGCCGACTTCGCGCCGAAGCAGGCCAGCAGCCGCAAGATCAAGCGCGACGGGGCCGAGCTGCAGGTGGAGCTGGTCCCGAACCCGGACATCATCGCGGAGGTCGCCGAGATGCCCACCGACATCCGCCCGTTCCTGATCGGCTTTGCGGCCGAGAGCCAGGACCTCGAGGCCAACGCCATTGGCAAGCTCCGCGACAAGGGCCTCGACCTGATCGTGGGAAACGTGGTTGGTGGCCCCTTCGACGCCATCGGCTCGGATGAGAACAAGGTGACCGTCTTCGGTTCTGAAGGTGCGCTGACGGATTGGCCGATGCTCCCGAAGCGCCAGATTGCGGAGAGGCTCTGGGACCTTATCGCGGATCGATACCGCAGCGCCCGCGGTCCCGACGGCGCGCAGAAGGAGAAGGCCGGGCGCCGGCCACGCGCCGGCTCGGCCGGCAGCCGCCGCTAGCCGGTGATCGTCACCCGCACCGTCCCGGACCTGCGGGCAGCCATCCTGGAGCGTCGGCTCGCTGGCGATTCGGTGGGATTCGTGCCGACTATGGGCTTCCTGCACGAGGGACAGCTATCGCTGGTCCGCAGCGCGGCCGAACAGAACGGCTGCGTAGTGGTCAGCTGCTTCGTCAATCCAACCGTCTTCTCCAATGCGCAGGAGCTGGCCAGCTACCCTCGCGATGAGGCGCGCGACCTCGCTCTCCTCGAGCGGGAACGGGTCGACATCGTTTTCCTCCCCGACGTGCACACCGTCTATCCGGTGGATGACCTGACGAGGGTCACCGTTGAGGGTCTCACCCGGAGGCTCGAGGGCGCATCACGTCCCGGCTACCTGGACGGGCTTACGACGGCCACCCTCAAGCTCATCAACCTGGTCGGACCCGCACGCCTGTACCTCGGCCAGAAGGAGGCCCAGCGGGTGGTGGTCATCCGTCGCATGCTGCGCGACCTGTTCGTGAACCTCGAGGTCGTCGTCTGCCCCACGGTGCGGGATCCGGACGGCCTGGCCATCTCCGCGGCCAACCGCGCCCTTTCCATCGAGGAGCGCCACGCGGCCACGTGCCTGTTCGCGGCGCTCGAATCGGTCCGCAAGGCCTACGAGCGCGGAGAGCGATCCGCCGAGGTCCTGCGCGCACGGATGACCGATCTGATCGCGGCCGAGTCCATTGCGCGCCCGGACTACATCAGCGTCGCCGACGCTTACAGCCTCGACGAGCTCCAGCGCATCACCGGACCGGCCCTGGCACTCCTCGCGGTATGGATCGGCCGCACCCGTCTGACCGACTGTCTGCCGCTCGCCTGGGATGCCGCCTGAGCCCCCGCCCGAGGCCGGCCGGTACCCGTCTCGCTGACCCCCAGAAAGTACTAGTGACCGGGGGACCTCAGCCCGTATGATGCCGGCCGGCGCCTCGGTCCCCGGAACGCGACCGGATGGACCGCGACCCAATGGGAGGCCGGCGAGTGCCCACGTCCGGCCTCCCCTCGTTTTTTGCTCTGGTCAGGGGCGCTTGCCGGCGGCGCGCATGGCGGCCTTGTGGGCCCGCTTCCCCTCCTGGTAGCGCGTCAGTGCCTCGGGAGAGTCCACGTCTCCCAGCGTCGGGTGGCGCGGCAGGCGCTCAGAGAGACCCGGCAGCTCCACCCCAAGTTGCCTGGCGAGGATGGCCATGATGCTGTTCGCCTTCATCTCCCCGATAGAGGGCAGCGCGAGTAGCCGGGCCTGGAGGTCCTCTCCATCGCGCGCCTCGCGCCATACCCTGCCGGCGTCTCCTCCGTACTGCTCGGTGATCGCGCCCGCCAGGGCCTGCACTCGCCTGGCCATGGCTCCCGGGAATCGATGCACGGCGGGACGCTCGCGGAAGCGCTTGTCCAGCTCCGCGGGGTCGGTAGCGGCGATGCGAGCCGGATCGAGATGGCCCAGCCGGCGACGGAGCTCTATCGGTCCGGAAAATGCCTTCTGCACGGTCACCTGCTGGTCGAGGGCGAAGCCCACCAGCAGGGCGAACGGATCGGAGACGAGGAGCTGATCGGCTTCCGGATCGCCGGTGAAGTGGAGTCTGTCGACAGCGGGTCGGACGGCGGTGGCAGTCATGTCGGCATCGTACGGCCGACGTCCAGTAACCGTGTTCAGAGGCGATCGAGGAGGGCGTTGGTGTCGATCGCCCCGTCGACGAGCTCGATGATGGTCGCGATCTTGTCGGTGTCGGTGGGATGGGTCTTGACCAGGATGGCGTTGGCAGCCTGGGCGGTGGTGTAGGTATCGGTCTCCACTAGGTAGGTGAAGAGGTTCGCGTCGCGCAGCCTGCGCAGAACCGCTCCGCTGGGGTGAAAACCGCCGGTCAGGATCAGGCCCATCACCGGATGACCGCGGGCGGCGAGCGAGGCCAGGATCATGTCCTCCCGGTCGCCCGGCGTGATCAGCAGGGTGCGCTCCCGCAGGATCTTCATGGCGTGGTCCGCCTGCATGGCGCCGATCGCCACGTGGCCGATGGTCTGGCCCGGGGTAGCCTCACCCGCTAGCAGCTCGCCCTCGAGGTGCGTCACGATCAGCTCGAGGGACGGATTGGCCAGCAGCTCGCTGTACGGGATGCAGCCGATGAGCTCGATGCCGTGCTGGGCCAGGCCGCGGCGCAGGATCTCGGGCAGGTCGGCGTGGGAGTCCATCTCCACCTTGTTGACGATGGCCCCCAGCACCTCGACCCCGTGCTGCTCGAAGAGAGAGGCGTTGAGCACGATCTCGTCGATGGGCCGGCCGACGCCACCCTCGCTGACGATGATCACCTTGCTGGCCAGCAGGGCCGCGACCGAGGCGTTCGAGATGCCGACCACGGCGCCGACCCCGGCGTGCCCGGTCCCCTCGATGACCACCAGGTCCTTCCCGGCGGCGACGCGCAGGAACGCATGCTCCACCTGCCCGGCCAGGTCGTCGGTGATGCGGCCCAAGATGAAGTCGGTGGTGAAGTGGCGCGGCAGGGTGACCGGGCTCATGTCGTTCAGCGCATCGGGCAGGTCGAAGACCTCGCGCACGAGGACGGCATCCTCGTCCGCGCGGGTGCCATCGACCACCAGGTAGCGCTGTCCCACCGGCTTGAGGAAACCGAGCCGATGGCCGGTGCGCATGATGCCGGCGATCAGGCCCAGCGAGGCGGTCGTCTTGCCCCGGTTCTGTCCGGTCGCCGCCAGAAAGACCCGGCGGGCCGCCGGATCCTCCGGGGCCGTCACCCCCGGGCCTTGGCGCGTCGTTCGACGAGCTCCACGCCCTCGCGCAAGCGGTTCACCAGGTCGCCGTCGACCATCCCCGGCTCGAGGTGCTCACCGAGATGCTCCAGGACATCCGCGGCCATCGTCAGCAGGACGTCCGCATCGGCGATGAAGAACTGCGGCTCGTTGTTGTAGCGGACCAGGGTCAGGCGACCCTGCAGGGTGGTTCCCCCCTCCGCGTGGAGCAGCTGCGTCCCGAAGTTGTGGCCCTGGATGCCGTCGGGGTTGTTCAGGTAGTTGAGCGCGTTGTCGATGGCCAGCCCAAATCGTGCGCGCCACGACACGAGGCGCTCGTGGACCTCGCTCGGCAGGCCCATCTCGCCGGTCTCGTCGAAGACCTCGCGATCGACGGTGAGCAGGCCGACCAGCGTTGAGCCGGCTCGCCCCCCCAGCATCACCTGAAGGGAGCGCTCCAGGGTGAAGACGTCGGAGTCGAACCGGGGTGAGGTGGTCACCTCCGCGAGGAGATCTTCGACGTTGTCGAGCTGGCCCGGTTCGGCGAGCGCGGTCGCCAGGTTCAGGATCTCCTCGCGGAAGAGGAAGCGTTCCTCGTGGTCGAGCATGGGCGTCGTCGGCGACCGGGCTACGGGTACAAGCCGCGCAAGGTGGTCGCGTCCGCGACGCGATTCACCGCCACCATGTAAGCCGCGGTGCGCATGTGCACCTCGTGGCTCTGGCTCATCTGGTACACGCTGGCAAAGGCGCGATCCATGATCCCCTTGAGCGACTCGTTGATGCGTTCCTCCGTCCAGAAGAACGACTGCATGTCCTGGACCCACTCGAAGTAGCTGACCGTCACGCCCCCGGCGTTGCACAGGATGTCGGGAATCATGAACACGCCGCGCTCATCCAGGATCTCATCGGCTTCCGGCGTGGTTGGCCCGTTGGCGGCCTCCGCCACGATCCGCGCCTTGACGCGCGAGGCGTTGTGCGCGGTGATCTGGTTCTCCAGCGCGGCAGGCACCAGCACGTCGCAATCGGCCTCGAGCACGTCGGCGTTGCTGATCGTCTCGGACTGCGGGAAGCCGACCACCGTGCCGTGCTCGCGCTTCCAGGCATTGACCTTGGACGGGTCGAGGCCCTTCGGGTTGACGATTCCCCCGCTCGAGTCGCTGACGGCGACGATCGTGGCTCCCTCCTGGGCCAGCAGCGTCGCGGCGATCGACCCGGCGTTGCCGAACCCCTGGATCGCCACCCGCGCGCCCTTGACGGGGACGCCCAGCACCTGGCTCGCCTGGAGCAGCGTGAAGACCGTGCCCCGCGCGGTCGCCTCGTTGCGGCCCAGCGATCCACCGATCGCGATCGGTTTGCCGGTCACAACGCCCGAGATCGTGTACCCGTTGTGCATCGAAAAGGTGTCCATGATCCAGGCCATGGTCTGCGCGTTGGTGTTGACGTCCGGGGCGGGGATGTCCCGATCAGGACCGATGAGCGGGCTGATCTCGGTGGTGAAACGGCGGGTCAGGCCCTCGAGCTCGCGGAGGGTGAGCTTCTTGGGATCAACGATCACTCCGCCCTTGCCACCGCCGTACGGGATGTTCACGCAGGCGCATTTCCAGGTCATCCACATGGCGAGGGCGCGAACCTCGTCGAGAGTTACGTCCTGGTGGTAGCGGATGCCGCCCTTGGCCGGCCCGCGCGCGAGGTTGTGCTGCACGCGGTAGCCGGTGAAGACCTCCACGTGCCCGTCGTCCATGGTGACCGGAAAGTTGACCGTGAGCTCCCGCTTGGGTACGCGGAGGACCCGACGGAGACCGTCGTCGAGGTCGAGCTTTTCGGCGGCCTCGTCGAACTGCTGCTGGGCAATGGCCCAGATGTTCGGAGCCTCCGCCACCTGACGCTGGCTGGCCATGGACGCTGAACGTGCCTCCAGTCGAGCTCCGCGCCTCTGCACGCCGACATGGCGGAGGCTGGCGGGGCGCGTGGGACGGATTATAGGAGGGGCTTGGCCACCGTCACGGCTGGAGGATGGTCTTCAAACCGTTTCGACGGCCATCGCCACCGCCCCGCCGCCCCCCAGGCAGAGCGTGGCCAGGCCCTTCCCACCGCCTCGCCGCCGGAGTTCGTAGAGGAGCGTCGTCAGTACCCGGGCTCCAGAGGCGCCGATCGGGTGGCCAAGGGCGATTGCGCCGCCGTTGACGTTGACCTTGTCCCAGTCGAAGCCGAGCTCGTTGCCGTCGGCCAGGACCTGGGCCGCGAAGGCCTCGTTGATCTCGATCAGGTCGAAGTCGTCGACGGTGCCGCCCACCTTCTCGATGAGTCGACGCACGCCGGCGATGGGTGCCTCGAACAGCCACTCGGGCGCCACGTCCGCCTGGGCGTAGGCCGTGATGCGTGCCAGCGGCTGGGCTGTCTCGCGCTCGAGGGCGTCATCCGAGGCGATGACCAGGGCCGCTGCTCCGTCAGTGATCCCGGGTGAGTTGCCGGCGGTGACGGTTCCGCCATCGGTCTTGAAGGCCGGCTTGAGCCTCGCCAACGCCTCGGCCGAGGTGTCGGGGCGAGGGTTCTCGTCGGTGTCGATGGTGGTCGGGCCCTTCTTACCCGCGACTTCGACCGGCACGATCTCGTCGCGGAAGCGACCCGCCTCGATGGCGGCCACCGCGCGCTCGTGCGAGCGCAGCGCGAACGCGTCCTGCGCCTCGCGCGTGACGTCGTGCTTGTCGGCCACCCGCTCGGCATGCATGCCCATGTGCACGTCACAGATCGCACACCACAGCCCGTCCTGCACCGTGGCATCCACAAGCTCCGCGTTCCCGAGCCGGTAGCCGGCGCGCGCCCCAGGGAGGAGGTACGGGCCGAGGTTCATGCTCTCCATGCCGCCGGCCACGATCAGGTCCGCGTCGCCGGCGCGGATGGCGGCGGCGCCCATCATCACTGCCTTCAGTCCGGAGCCGCAGACCTTGTTGATGGTGGTCGCGCCGACGGAGTCCGGGAGGCCGGCCCGCAGGGCCGCCTGGCGGGCGGGCGCCTGCCCGGCGCCGGCCTGGATGACCTGGCCCATGATCACCTCGTCGACGTGCTCCGGCGCGATCCCCGAGCGCTGGACGGCGGCGCGGATCGCCGTTGCGCCGAGGTGGGTCGCAGGTGTCGTGGAAAGTCCACCACCGAACTTGCCGATGGGCGTCCTTGCGGCGGACAGGATGTAGACGTCGCTCATGCTCAGGATGG
>VBKA01000208.1 GCA_005879815.1 Chloroflexota bacterium | reverse complement strand
ACGACATGGGCAGCGGCGGTGGCATGAACCAGCCCGGCGCCGAATCAGGCGGCATGGGCCAGACTGGTGGCATGGGCCAGACCGGTGACACCGACGAGTCGAAAGAGAACAAGGAGGAGGGCGTGACGGGCGGCTGATCGCCCACCCTCACGACGAGCCGCCCGGCGCGAGCGGCTCGTCTTCTTTATTGGCTTCGACTGGGTCTGCCAGCCGGAATGAAATTGAGCAAAGTGCTGCGCGAGCGCCGGCGCCGCGCGTGGGGCGCTACGGGAGCAATGGGGTTTATCGGGTTGCGCCAATTCGCGCCCCGCGGCGCTGATGTAGCAGCAGGCCCAATCCCCGGCCCTGCGACTGCAGCCCTGCGACTGCGGCCTGGGCGCGCGCTGGCTCGTGGCACGGAGGCTGCACCTCCATCGGTCCAGGAGGTGAATCAGATGGCTGAGCTCACCACGAAGAAGCGCGAAGGCCTGCGCAGCAGCCAGTTCGCGTACGTCGACAAGAAGGGCGGAGAGCACCTCCCCATCAACGATGAATCGCACGTCCGGAACGCGATGGCGCGCTGGAACCAGACAGAGTTCGAGAGCGCCGCGGCCAAGGAGCGTGCCCGCAAGAAGATCGTATCGGCCGCCAAGCGGCACGACATCGAGATCGAGGACGAGAGCCAGATCGCGAAGGCGAGCCGCACCCTGCGCGCGGCGAGCACCAAGCGCGGCCCGCGCGGGGGTCGGAAGAAGAGCTAGCCTCAGTCTTCCGAAAGCGCGAAGGCGATCGAGCGACCGTGTCGCTCGGTCAGCGCTAGCCAGACCTTGACCATCTCCTCGAGGGGCTTGGCATTGGCAAGGCCGCCGACGTCTTCCGGCTGAAAGCCGAGATCCGATGCCAGCGACGCAGCAACGGCGTTCGCCTCCGGGTGGTCGCCGGCGATGAACATGACTGCCTTGTGGTGGCGACCCATGGCCGTCGACATGTTCTCGAAGCCGGTGGTGTTGAAGGCTTTCACCACCTTCGCGCCAGGCAGCAGCTCGGCCAGATCCTGGGCCGTGCTGCGCGTGGGATCGCCGGAGAATCGGTTCATCGCGTCGATGACAACCCGCCCGTCCATGTCGGGCAGGGCGGACGCGGTTTGCGGCACTGCATCCCAGCGCAAGGCGAAGATCACCACCTCGGCATCAACGGTCGCCTCGGCTGGGTTTGTGGCGCGAGCCCCACCCGCGCTCCCGGTTGCGGCGCGCGTCTTCTCGGAGTCCGGGTCTCGCACGCCAAAGACGACCTCGTGTCCGGCCTGGGCGAGCCCGGTCCCCAGTCCACCTCCGACGTTTCCAGCTCCGATGATCGCGATCCGCATGGTTGAACTCCTGGCTCGCCCGCGTGGAGCGCAATCATCGGTCAATCAGGAATCGAGGTGTCGCTCGCGTTGCAGAATCGGAGTGTGACCGGCCCGATCGCCATCGTCTCCGCGATGTCGGCGGAGCTCGCCGCACTGCGGGGTGCCCTCACCTCGACCTGGCCCATCCAGCTGGGACCAGCCCAGGAGGCGTGGCGCGGCCACCTCGATGGCCATCCGGTGGTGCTCGCCGAGGCCGGGATCGGCAAGGTGGCGATGGCGGCGGTGGCCACGGTCCTCATCACGCAGATGGAGCCGGCAATCATCGTGTTCTCAGGGGTTGCAGGCGGGCTCGATCCGGATCTCGAGATCGGCGATATGGTGATCGCCGAGCGCCTCGTGCAGCACGACGCGGGGATCCGCGAGCCAGGTGGCATCGCGGTCTACCAGGCCGGTCATCTTCCCTTCCTCAACCCTGTTCAGCGCCTCGGCTTCGAGACCGATGGCGCCCTGCTGGACGCGGTGATGGAGCGCCTGGCCGGCTTGGACCTCGAGGAGGTCGGTGGTCGGCGGCCGCGGATCGTCTCCGGGACGATCTTGACCGGGGACGTGTTCATCAACGACGCGAGTGAGCGAGCTCGGCTGCACGCCGAGCTCGGTGGCGTGGCCGTCGAGATGGAGGGAGGCGCGCTGGCGCAGATCGCCGAGCTCTTCGGCGTCCGGCACCTGGTGATCCGCGCCCTCAGCGACCTGTCCGGCGAGGGAGCGCCATCGCCGGAAGTGTTCGCCGAGTTCGTGGAGCAGGTCTCGGCGAACGGGGCGCGCGCGGTGCGGCACCTGCTCCCGATCCTGTCGTGAATCGGGCGAGCTGCCATTCGGCCGTCTCTAGGGTCCGATGGCGGCCGACCACGAGCCGCGGCCCGCTACGATGCGGCGCATGCCCAGGGTCAGCGTGCCGGTCTACCTCGAGGAGGGGAGCAAGCGGACGTTCGCCGTGGCGGGCGATTGGCCCGGCTGGGCACGCGCCGGGCGTGCGCCGGACGACGCGCTCCAAACCCTGGTCGCCTACGCGGACCGGTATGCGGTTGTCCCGCGCAAGGCCAGGATCCCGTTTGGGAAGGCTCGTTCCGTGTCCGACCTCAGCGTGCGGGAGCGAGTTCGCGGATCACCCACGACCGATTTCGGGGCGCCTGGGGTACCGCTTCCCTCTGATGCGAGGGCTCTTGATGAGCGGGAGCTCCGGCGCCTCACCAAGCTTCTGGCCGCGAGCTGGGAGACCTTCGACGAGGCGGCGCACCAAGCCCGCGGGAAACGCCTGCGGGTCGGTCCTCGAGGCGGGGGCCGCAGCCTGGCCAAGATCATCGACCACGTCCGCGAAGCGGATGAGGCGTACCTCGGCCAGCTTGGTGCGCGGCCGCCGAAGGCGGTGGCGGGTGACCCTTCTGGGTCGTTGGAGCGCCTCCGGTCCGCATTCCTCGCGACGTTGACGGCGATCGTGCATGGCGAGCCCATTGCCGAGCCGCGCAACACCAAGAAGCCGTGGAGCCCCCGCTTTGCCATCCGGCGCTCCGCCTGGCACGCGCTCGATCATGCCTGGGAGATCGAAGACCGCTCAGGCGCATCGGAGTCCGATCGCGCGCGCTGACATCCATCTGATCCCACAGGAAGGAGGTCCCTCGTGGCCACCGAGGCGCCGGTAGCAGCGGCCAACGCCATGAAATTTCCGCGGTTCGATCTGGAGGGCCAGACGGCGCTCGTCACCGGCGCGGCGCGAGGTATCGGTCGTGCAATCGCGCTGGCGCTCGCCCAGGCCGGGGCGGACGTGGCGCTCGGACTCCGCCAACCTGGGAGCGCCGAAGACCTGGTCGATGAGATCCAGGCCATGGGCAGGCGGGCGACGGCCGTGGCCATGGACGTGCGTCGATTGGAACAGATCGCGCCCGCAGTCGACGAGGTGAGGACGACCTTTGGGCGGCTCGACATCCTGGTGAACAACGCGGGGCTCGGCCCGAGCGCGCCAGCCGAGGACGTGATCGAGGAGGACTTCGACCTCACCTTCGACGTGAACGTGAAGGGCGTCTTCTTCGCCAGCCAGGCGGCCGGCCGGGTGATGATCCGTCAGGGATACGGGCGCATCGTCAGCCTCAGCTCGCAGGCGGGCTTCGTGGCGCTGCCGACCGAATCGGTCTACTGCATGAGCAAGGCCGCGGTGGCCCACATGACGAAGTGTCTCGCGGTGGAGTGGGGGAGGTACGGCATCACCGTCAACGCGGTGGCGCCCACCTTCATCCGCACGCCCGGGACGGAGCCGGATCTCGCCGACCCCGCCTTCGAGGCCGAGGTCAAGGAGCGGATCGCGGGGCTGCACCGCATTGGTGAGCCGATGGACGTTGCTGGTGGCGTCGT
>VBKA01000209.1 GCA_005879815.1 Chloroflexota bacterium | reverse complement strand
GGTGCATTCGAGCATGATGGGCAAGGTCGAGAAGGCGATGCGCTACGCGCACGAGCCCGACCGGGTGAAGCTCCAGCGATTCGAGGCAATCTTCGCCGGCGACAACGGCAGCCACCGGATCAGCCTGGACGACGAACGCTGGCAGTGCGACTGCCACCTGTTCGCGAGCGCCGGCGGATGCGCCCACACTCTCGCAGCCCAGAAGATGCTCGACCCCATGCTGAGCGAGCACGCCAAGGAGACGACCCTCTACAGCCATGTCGAGCAGGTGACCGCCGGCGTATAGGTCCCCGGCCCACCGCACATCCGCGGCCCGCCGGCCTCAGGTCGGCGGGCCGTTTGGTACCATCGGCCCGTTACCAACCGAAGACCGCGTCGGGTGCCGTCGCCGAAAGGCCGGCGGACAAATGGCGAAGCCGGTGCAAAGCCGGCGCTGTCCCGCAACTGTAACCGTGCCCCGCGCCGCCAGAGCGGCTGCGGAGCCGGGAGCCAGGTCGCCCAGCCAGGCGCGATGTCATGACCCTCGTGTGAAAGGGAACGGCATCAACCATGGCCCTCGCTCGTGTTCGGTCTCTGTCCATTCCCCTCCTCGTCCTTGTCCTTGTGGCTGCCTGCGGGCTGACGCAGTCGACGACCTCCTCGTCGGTGGGCGCGGGGCTCGGCTCGTTCGCCTCGCCAAGCGCCCCGCCATCGGTCTCGTTTCCGCTCACCCTGACCGACGACGCCGGTCGTTCCGTGACGCTGGCGGCGCCGCCTCACCGAATCGTGAGCCTGGCGCCTTCGAACACCGAGATCGTGTGCGCCCTCGGCGCCTGCGGCGCCCTGACCGGCGTCACCGATTTCGACGACTATCCGGCGAGCGTGAAGAAGGTGGCCCACGTCGTCGTGCAGGCCAAGGTGGATGCCGAGAAGGTGGTCGCCGCCCAGCCTGACCTCGTGCTTGCGGCGGGGAACGGCCTCACGTCGGAGGCCGCCATCAAGCAGCTGACCGATCTCCGCCTGCGGGTGATGACCCTCTATCCCAAGGACCTGGCCGGGGTCTACCACGACATCAACCTGGTCGGCGCGGCGCTGGGCGTCCCGGGCAAGGCGCAGTCGACGGTGGCCTCCATGCAGGCGCGGGTGAAGGCGGTAACCGATGCGGTGGCCGCGGCAGCACACCCTCGCACGTTCTACGAAGTGAGCGTCTTCGAGGGAACGATCTACACCGCGGGCAAGGACTCATTCCTGTCGTCACTGATCACCCTCGCTGGCGGGGATCCAGTGGCCGGCGACGCCCAGTCCGGCGCCATCCAGCTCGAGGATCTGATAGCCGCCGACCCGGAGCTGATCCTCCTGGGCGACGCCAGCTACGACCCCACCCTCGCGACCCACGACAAAGCGGTCGCGGCCGTGCGCGCCCGATCCGGCTGGGGGCAGATCAGCGCGGTCCGCGCGGGCAAGGTCGTGCCGTTCACCGACGACGTGGTGACGACCCGACCGGGGCCGCGGATCGTGGACGGACTCGAGGCGCTTGCGCGGGCCATCCATCCGGAGCTCTTCGGCTCCTGATGCGCGCTGCGGCTGCCGTCACTCCGCGCTCCCTGGTCGGTGGCCCAAGCCTGACCAAGACCAGCCTGGTGCTCGGCGGTGGCCTGCTGCTGCTTCTCGTGGCCGGAACGGTGGCCCTGGCGCTCGGCTCGGTGGGCGTGGGCCTGGGCGACACCGTCGCGATCCTCGGGCATCGGCTGCTGGGTGTTCCGGCGCAGGTCACCTGGAGCGCGCCCGCCGAGCAGATCATCATGGAGGTGCGGTTTCCGCGCGTCCTGACGGCCATGCTCGTCGGCGGTGGATTGTCCGTCGCAGGCGCGACCTTCCAGGCCGTCCTTCGCAATCCGCTCGCGGACCCGTACATCATCGGCACCGCTTCGGGCGCCTCGCTCGGGGCGATCGCGGCGCTGATGCTGCCGGTCCTGCTCCCCGGCCTGGCGCTGGGAGCCGGCAGCACCTGGCTCGGCGTCGGCACGGTCCAGGTGCTGGCCTTCGGCGGTGGTCTCGGCGCGGTCCTGCTCGTCTCCGCGATCGCGCGCGCCGCGCGCGGGGGGGCGGTGACGCTGCTGCTCACCGGCTATGCGGTGTCATCGGTCCTCGCCGCTGGCGTCGCGTTGCTGATGTACCTCTCCGGCAACCACCTGGGAGCGATCTTCGCGTGGCTGATGGGCTCGCTCGACGGAGCAGGCTGGCGCAACCTGGGGCTGGCCATCCCGCTGGTGATCGTGAGCCTGCTGCTGCTGCTGGCCCGATGGCGCCGACTGAACGTCCTCCTGCTTGGCGAGGCGCAGGCCAGCCACCTCGGCGTCGATCCGCATCGTGAGCGCCTGCTGCTCACCGGACTTGCCAGCCTCGCCACGTCTGCGGTGGTGGCGATCTCGGGCACGATCGGGTTCGTCGGGCTGGTGGTGCCGCACCTGCTGCGCCTGGCGATGGGTCCGGACCATCGGCTCCTGCTGCCGGCCAGCCTGCTCTTCGGCGCCGCGCTCCTCGCGCTCGCCGACCTTGGTGCGCGCCTGGC
>VBKA01000205.1 GCA_005879815.1 Chloroflexota bacterium | reverse complement strand
ATCGGTCCACCTCGATCTCTGCGTCGACGATGGGCAGCGTTCCGCGCTCGTGCATGAAGCGGATGGCGCGCTCGCGGTCCCAACCCATGGCGTGCAGTCCCGAGTCGACGACGAGTCGAGCCGCGCGGAAGGCCTGCGTGTCGAGCATGCCAACCCGCTCCGTCTGGGAGGCATAGAGCTCCATCTCGTCGGCGAGCCGCTCCGCGTACAGGCCCCAGCCCTCCGCGTAAGCCGCGCCCGCCAGACGCGACCCGTAGCGACGGAACGCGTTGAGGTGATCGAGCTCCATCTCGATCCCGATCTGGAAATGGTGCCCGGGCGTGGCCTCGTGGAAGGTGATGGCGGCGACCTTGTGGAGCAGCCGATCGTGCGGCTTGTAGGTGTTCAGGTAGTACTGCGCCTGCCGCGATCCGTCGATGCTGGGTGGCATGTAGAAGGCGGGCGGCGATTCCTGTTCGCGGTACTCCTCCACCGCCATCACCACGCAGTCCGCCTTTGGGAGTCGGCCAAAGAAGCGCGGGGCAGCCGCGAACGCGCGCTCCGTCTGCTGCTGTGCCATGCGGACCAGGGCTTGCGGGTCGTCGGTGTGGTTGGCAGGGTCGTCCGCAAGTGCCGCGTCGAGCGCGATCCGATCCGCGTGCCCAAGGCCGCGCGCAATGGTGTCCTTGTCCCGCTCGATCCACTCCAGGTCGTCCAGGCCAAAAGCGTGGACCTCCTCAGGACTCGCATCCAGCGTGGTCTGCATGCGGATCGCGAGGCGGTACATCTCCTCGCCGCCGGGGGTGGTGGATATGCCAGGCATCGGTCGCGCATGAGATTCGTACTCCTGGGCGAGGAAGTCCCGATAGCGCTGGATGGCCGGATACAGGGTCTCGTGGGCAGCGTCGTGCAGGCGTTCGCGCGCCGCATCGTCGGCGACCTGCGCGATCCTCACCGCCGGGTAGTCCTCCGGGGGCACCGACAGCATGCGGTCAATCTGCTCGATCGCCCGCCGCACCGGGACCGCAGCGGACGTTCGGCCGTCGGCGATCCCTTCGCGCAGCGTCCCGATCTGCTGGTCGACCAGGGTCGGGTAGCCAGCGTATCGGGTGAGGAGCCTGTCCAGCCCCTCCGGCGTGTCCGCCTTCTGGTACTGGGCGATGAGCACGGGCATCGTCTGGACGCCCCAGATGTGATCGACGGCCAGCTGGTAGAACTTGCGCTCCTGCGCCTCGAGCCCGTTGCGGGCGATCAGCATCAGCATGTCTCGCGTGATCACCTGCTCGGTATCGAGGTGGTCGCCTCCGATCGCCTCGGCTTCCGACAGCACCTGTCGCGAGAGGTCCGCCTCCTTGGCGCGACCCTCGGGACTGAGATCCGGCAGACGATCGTCGTAGCGATCGTCGCCGAGGATGGTGGCCTGGATCGGATCGAGCTCCAGGATCTTCTCCCAGAAGCGAGTGGCGAGCTCGTCGACGAGCGCGTTGGTATCGGTGACTGTCAACGAGGAAACCTCGGATGCGATCCCGAGGGATGCCGAAGTGTACCGCCGAGCCTTGCTCCAGGCCCAGTCAGGATCCGAAGAGGTTAGCGAGCAGTGCCGGCGGCGTTTCCTCGAGCTGGTCGTAGCGGCAGTCGGCCGGCGACTTGTCCGTCCGCCAGCGCTGGAACGTGGTGCCGTGCCGGAAGCGATCGCCCTGCAGGTGGTCGAAGGCAACCTCCGCGACCAGCTCGGGCCGAAGCGGCTCCCACGAGAGGTCCTTGCCCCGATTCCAGCGGCTGGTGGCGCCGGGAAGCCTGCGCCCTTCGGCGGCCGCACGCTCCTCCCACTCCTCCCACTCACGCCACTCACGCCACGGGTGGTCAGCGATGGCGTCGCGACGGTACGGCTCCAGGAACTTCACCAGCTCAGCGCGTTTGACGGTGCTGAACGACGCAGTCACGCCTACGTGCTGGAGCTGGCCCTGATCGTTCCAGAGCCCCAGCAGCAACGAGCCGATCAGGGTCCCCGGGCCGTTCTTGTGCCATCGGAACCCCGCAACCACGCAATCGGCGGTGCGGAGGTGCTTGATCTTGGCCATCTCGCGCTTGCCGGGGAGGTAGGGCTGATCGGCCCGCTTGGCGATGACACCATCGAGCCCCGCTCCCTCGAAGTCATCGAACCAATGCCGCGCGGTGGCCGGGTCCTCCGTCGAGGGCGTCAGGTGGACCGATGGCGGGGGCTTGGCCACGATCCCCAGCAGGTGGCGCCGGCGCTCCGAGAAGGGCGCCGCGCGCAGGTCATCGGCCCCATCGGCCAGGCAGTCGAAGGCGACGTACGAGGCCGGCGATTCGCGCGCCAGCATCGCCACCCGGCTGGCGGCGGGGTGGATGCGGAGCAGCAGCGCATCGAAGTCGAGCCCGCCCTCGTCCGTGGCGATCACTACCTCGCCGTCGAGCACGAAACGCGCGTCAGGCTTGGCCAGCGATCGGAGCGGCTCCTCGAGCTCCGGGAAATAGCGGTTGAGCGGCTTGAGGTCGCGGGACTGGATGTAGACCTCCGATCCGTCGCGGTACACGAGCGCGCGGAACCCGTCCCACTTTGGCTCGAAGATCCAACCCGGGGCGGTCGGAATCTCGGGTGTCGGCTTGGCGAGCATCGGCTCGATCGGCGGTTCGATGGGGAATGGCATCCCCCCGATGATAGGGGCGAGCGACCGGCCATACTGCCGCCCATGACGATTGCCATTCAGTTCCTTGGCGCGGTGGAGACGGTGACGGGCAGCCAGTACCTGGTCACCGCCGGCGAGCGGCGCATCCTCGTCGACTGCGGGTTCTTCCAGGGCTCCCCGAACGAGGTGGCCCGCAACCGCATGCCGTTCGCGTTCGAAGCTCGCACCGTGGACGCACTGCTCCTCACGCATGCGCACCTCGACCACTGCGGCCGCATCCCCTCGCTGGTCAGGGCCGGCTTCACCGGACCGATCCACGCCACTCCAGGGACGCTGGACCTGACCGAGATCGTGCTGCGCGACGCCGCCAAGCTGCAGGACGAGGCGGAGGCTCGCTGGCGTCGCCACCACCCCGAGGCAGCCGACACGTCTGACGAGGAGACCGCGGTCGAGCGCGACGATCCCGGTATGCCGGCTCGCCTGCGGCAGGCGGATCCGGAGGCGGCGACCATGAGCCGCGCTGCCCTGTACCACGCGACGGACGTGGACGCGACCGTGCGCCTCTTCCGCCCGGTCCAGTACGAGCAGACCCTGCAGGTCGCTCCGGGCATCACGGCCCAATTTCACGATGCGGGGCACATCCTGGGTAGCGCCATCATCGAGCTGACCGTGACCGACGGCGGGGTTGCCACCACCATCGTCTTCTCGGGAGACCTGGGTCGTTGCGACACACCCATCCTTCGCGACCCGACGCCGATCAGCCATGCCGACTTCGTGCTGGTCGAGTCGACCTATGGCAACCGCGAGCACGGACCGATGGCGCAGGCGGTCGAGGACCTGGCGGCCGCGGTCAGCGAGGTTGCCGGCGGTCGCGGCGTGCTGCTGGTTCCATCGTTCGCGATCGGTCGCACGCAGGAGGTCGTCTGGGAGCTGGACCGGTTGCTGCGTGACGGCCGCATTCCGAAACTGCCGCTCTTCCTCGATTCGCCCATGGCCAGCCGGGCGAGCGACGTCTACCTGCGGCACCCTGAGGACTACGACGAGGAGACCGCCGCGCTGCTGCGCTCGGGTAGCTCGCCGCTGGAATACCCGGGCGAGCAGTTCACCAACGACGCGCAGCAGTCCAAGGCGATCCGCACCCAACCCCGGCCTTTCATGATCGTCGCTTCCTCCGGGATGCTTACCGGCGGGCGCATCCTCCACCATCTCAAGGACTTCGTGCCGGACCCGGCGTCCATGCTGCTGTTCATCGGCTACCAGGGTCAGGGCAGCCTGGGGTATGCGATCCAGCATGGGGCGAAAGAGGCGCGGATCGACGGCCAGATCTACCCGGTGCGCTGCAAGGTGCGGTCGATCTCGGGCTTCTCCGCGCACGCCGACGAGCACGAGCTCGAGGACTGGGTGCGGAACTTCGCGCGTGCCGGAGGCGCCGCCGCAGCGGACGGCCGCCCGAAGACGGTGTTCGTCGTCCATGGCGATCCGGAAGCAGCCAGCGCCTTCGCCGATCGCATCCGCGGCGACATGGGGCTGGAGGTGCAGCTGCCGAGCTATCTGCAGGAGGTGATCCTGCGACCCTGAGCTCGTCAGCCCCCCGCGCCAAGCCTGCGCGGGTGCGGTCTGGTGTGGATGAATGGTGGACAACTCTGGCACCGACCGGCGAAATTCGTGGACAACTCCCCTTGGCGGCCGGTGGCCCGAGCCGTAACGTTGTCGGCGTCCCGGAGGAGCCGGGCCGCGACCCTGGAGATTGCATCAAGGGGCCGTTGGCAGGGTTCCTTCGGGACACTGCTATGTCCCGAAGGTCGACCTCCGGGAAACAATCTCGGCAGGCCGCGAAGGATTTCGCCCACCTCGCGCGTCTAACCTTGCATGACGGTCAGGGTCGACGGGGCGAATGAGCAGATGACGCCTTCAGCCACCTCCAGCGGTGGCGCGCCCTCATTCGCTGAGCTCGTCGCCAACCCCGTACAGTTCCGCCGCTGGTACGACGATGCTCTCCCGCGGGTCTACCGCTACCTCCTCGCTCGTTGTGGCGATCAGTCGCTCGCCGAAGAGGCGACGCAGGAGGCCTTCGTCGAGGCCATCCGTTCCCGACGCCGCTTTGAGGGTCGATCCGACCCGGTCACCTGGATCTGCTCGATCGGCCGGCATCGGCTCGCCGACCACATGCGCCGAGATCATCGGAATGCCAGCCGTCAGCTGCGTCTGATCCATGCCCACTCCGACTCCGAACACCGCGCCTGGCGGGAAGCCGACGAACGCGAGGACGTCGAGAGAGCGCTATCAAACCTGAGCGCCGAGCATCGGCTCGCCCTGATGCTCCGCTACCTCGACCAGCTCTCGGTCCGTGAGATCGCGGGCCTTCTTCGACGCAGCGAATCAGCCACCGAATCACTGCTCGGCCGAGCCCGTGAGGGATTCCGGCGAGCATACGAGGGCCAGACCGATGCATGAGGATCAGATCCGCCGTCTCCTTCGCCAGGTTGACGAGCCGGCCTCACCCGATCCGG
>VBKA01000204.1 GCA_005879815.1 Chloroflexota bacterium | reverse complement strand
GAGCGCATCCGGTGGTCGTCCCAGGGCGTCGCAGACCTCCCAGGCGGCGGTCTGCTGCCCATCCAGGCGATCAGGGTACACCGAGTTCACGACCGCAGCGACGCCCTCCTCGCCGAGGCGGCGGACGGCGGTCAGCGCTTCGTCGAAGTTGCCGTCGACCATCACCAGGCGGGCGCCCGCGATGAGTGCCTGTGCCAGCTTGCCGCGGGCGACTTTGCCGAAGGGCAGGATCACAAAGCACGGAAGGTCGGCGGCCGCGGCGTAGGCGGCCGCCGACGCCGCGGTGTTGCCGGTCGACGCGCAAACCACCGCGCGGGCTCCGCTCGAGGCGGCTCGGTTCACCGCCAGCACCATGCCGCGATCCTTGAAGCTCCCGGTCGGGTTGGTCCCCTCGTACTTCAGGTAGAGATTCTCAAGGCCGAGCTCGGCCCCCAGCCGCCGCGTCCTGATGAGCGGGGTTGCACCCTCGCCGAGCGTGATCGGAAAGGGCTCCTCAGGCTGCGCGAGAAGCGTGCGATAGCGCTCGAGCAGCGCCGGTGGGGCGGTCATTGGCGGCGAGTATAGGCAGCCGCTTCCTTGCCGGCGGTCGTAGCATCATGCCCATCAGGTGCGCGGTCCCGGCAGGAGCCGAGGGCGCACCCGTCGGCGCGAACGGAGGCTGCCCACATGCGACCCGCCCCGCGACGTCTCTGGCTGATTCCCATGGTCCTCATCCTCCCTCTCCTCCTCCCCGCGGGCGTCGGCGCCTTCCCGCTGACGACCTGCACCCTGACCGTCACCTCGACTGATGCGAGCGGCAAGACAATCGCCACCGCGACGGGTGGCGCCAACGACGCCACCCAGACGAACCCGTTCCTGGTCGACTGGAATGGCACGGTCACCTGGCAAGGGACCTCGGGCGCCAACCCCATCAAGAACAACTCGTGGCACGTGGATGTCTTCATGGTCCCGACCCCGCTGCGTGGCGGCGACGCGAACGACAAGGGCAACAAGGTGGGCGACGGGACGACGAGCGTGCGCGGCAACGCCCCGTTCCAGTTCACCGGGCTCTACTACGTCTCCGGCGAGTTCCGCGGCGACGGCGGCTCGTGCGCCGGCAGCGGCTGGTTCAAGCTGACCGGCAATCCTGCCTCCACGATTCCGTTCTGGATCGCCGTGGTGCTCGGCCTGCTCGGCCTCGTGCTCCTGGCCCTGGGCCTGCGCGGCGCCTGGGGGTGGGCTGTGCTGGGTGGGATCTTCACCGGGCTGGGCCTCGCGGCGGTGCTGGCCATGCTCGCGGTCATGCCCATCGGTGCCTGGACTCCGGTCGCAGCGCTCGTCCTGTTCCTGGTGGTTGGTGTGGCCGTCGCGATCCTTGCGCCGAAACCGGCTCCGCCGCCGGCGTTCTGAGGTCGTGAAAACCGGCACGCGTTCAGGCCGGTCCGGGCAGCAGCCGCCGGGAAGGGATAGGGCGTGCGGGTTCCGCTGAGCGTCCTGGAGTTTCGCGATCGCGCCGCCGCATTCTTCGGCGAGGTCGACGCCGTCGTCGACGGCGATAAGCGATTTACCTATGCGGACTACGCGGAGCGCACCCATAGGCTCGCCAATGCGCTGCGTGAGATGGGAACCAAGCCGGGCGATCGGGTCAGCTTCATGAGCTACAACAGCCACCAGCTGCTGGAGGCCTATTACGGCGTCCTCGAGGCCGGGGCCGTGCTCAACCCCCTGAACATCCGCCTGGCGCCGGCGGAGATCGGCTACATCCTGGCTCACGCCGGCTCGAGCGCGGTCTTCTACCACGCCGATTTCGAGCTGATGGTGACCGCCCTGCGTCCCTCCCTTCCGGGCGAGCTGCGCTGGATCCGGATGGAGGGGCCGAACGACGAGTACGAGGCGCTCCTGGCCGCTGCGCCGACGACCTACGACCCGCCCGATGTGGACGAGGATGCCATCGCCGAGCTGTTCTACACGTCGGGTACCACGGGGCGGCCCAAGGGCGTGGTGCTCAGCCACCGCAACCTCCACCTGCACGCGATCTACGCCGCGCTGGTGCTGCGGGTGACCGATGCCGACACGATCCTGCACGTCGTGCCGCTCTTCCACGTCAACGGCTGGGGCGCGCCGCACTGGATGACCATGGTCGGCGGCCGCCACGTGATGCTGCGCAAGTTCGATCCGGCGGCGCTCCTCCGGCTCGTCGCGGCCGAACGCGTCACGCACCTGCTCGGCGTGCCAACCATCTTCAACGCGCTGGTGAATCACCCCGACCGATCAACCACCGACCTGGCGAGCCTCAAGGAGGCGATCATCGGCGGCGCGCCGGCCTCGCCGACCCTGGTGGAGGCGATCGAACGCGAGCTGGGCTGCACCGCGATCGTGGGTTATGGCCTCTCGGAGACGAGCCCGGTGCTGGCCATAGCCCGGCCGCGCGCAGCCCTCACGACGCGCGAACCCGCTGAGATGGCCGCGCACCGCAAGGCGATGACCGGCTACGCCATGGCCGGCGCTAACCTGCGGGTGGTCGATGCCGAGGGGGTGGACGTGCGAGCCGATGGCGAGCAGATCGGCGAGATCGTCGTTCGCTCGAACGTGGTCATGGAGGGTTACTACCGCGATCAGCAGGCGAGCACCGAGAAGCTCGTCGATGGCTGGTTTCACACCGGCGACATGGCGACCATCGACGATCAGGGCTACATCCTGATCAAGGATCGCTCCAAGGACATCATCATCCGCGGCGGCGAGAACATCAGCTCGGTGGAGATCGAGAACGCGATCGCGTCGCACGCCGCGGTGATGGAGTGCGCGGTGATCGCCGTCCCTGACGACCGGTGGGGAGAGGTGCCGGTGGCGCTGGTGGTGCTCAAGGAAGGAGCCAACGCCACCGCGCAGGACCTGCGCAAGCACGTGCGCTCGCAGCTCGCCGACTTCAAGGTCCCGCGCACCATCGAGTTCCGCGAGTCGCTCCCCAAGGGAGGCACCGGCAAGATCCTGAAGGCCGAGCTGCGCGAGCCTTTCTGGGCCGGTCGCGAGAAGCGCGTCAAGTCAACTAGCCCCGCACCGGCGCCGCGCGTTGGATGTGACGCCAGAGACTCCAATCGACCAACGAAGCGCCGGGTCGGGGCGGGATTTCAGCCTCCAGCGGCCAAGTGTGATCCAGGGCGCACGTCCTGGCCAATAAGCTGCCACGAGGGCGGCGCGGCATGCCTTCAGTGGACCATTGGAGACCGTGGCTGCACACGGAGCCGAAGGACGACGGAGGAGGGCCGCTAGGCGCCGAAGGCGTCCTTGACGATGCGAGCCTGCTCCGCGGCGTGCGCGGCGTGATAGCCCTCCGCCGGACGCGAGCGCTCGGGGCGCGAGATGTCACCGAGCGGCACCTGGTAGGGGACGAGGTGGCGGATCTTGGGCAGCACGAACTTCCGGGCGCCC
>VBKA01000203.1 GCA_005879815.1 Chloroflexota bacterium | reverse complement strand
TGGTGGTCGGCCTGGACCAAGCGGGGATCGGGGAGTGGGATTGGGGTTCGGCTCCGGCCTGTGACCGGCGCGCTTATCTTCGGGGAGTCGTGCTTGGACGCGGCTCGATCTCACTCGCGGCCGGTGGTCCGCACGTGGAATTCGTCCTCCGCAGCCGTCGCGGTGCAGATGCGCTTCGCCACCGCCTTCGCGAGAGCGGGGCGCGACCCGGCCTCCTGCAACGGCGGGGTCGGTGGGTCGTCTACCTGAAGGGGCGCGAGGAGGTGGCAACCTTGCTGCGCCTGACGGGGGCGAACCGCGGCCTCCTCGATTTCGAGACCGCGCGGGTGGGGAGCGAGGTGCGCAACCGGCTTAACCGCCTCCTGAACGCGGAAGAGGCAAACCTGGCGCGGACAGTTCGAGCCGCCGATCGACAGCTCCGAGCGATCGAGGTACTCGAAGCCGGCGGCCGGCTGCAGCAACTTCCGGACGGCCTGCGCGCGGCCGCAACCGAGCGGAAGCTGCAGCCCGAGGCGGACCTGGACACCCTGGCCGGCGCTCTTGGCGTGAGCCGATCCGCGGCCAACCATCGGCTGCGCCGAATCGTCGAGCTGGCGCAGGGCAGTGGACCGCAGACTGCCTGTTCCGGGAGGGCGCACCGACGCGTCGGCGCATGACTGCCAATCCAGCTCGCCGCCGCCCCGTCATCGCGGGCAACTGGAAGATGAACCCCGACACCCAGGAAGAGGCCGTGGGGTTGGCGACCGAGGTCGCGGACCGCGTTCAGGACATGTCGGCCATCAGCGTGCTGTGCCCACCGGCCGTGTGGCTGATCCCCGTGGCGGCCGCAATCGGTGGCCGCGTAGGCGTTGGCGCCCAGACGATGGCGGCGGAGGAGCGTGGCGCGTTCACCGGCGAGACCTCCCCACTCATGCTCCGCGGCATCGCCGAGTGGGTGATCATCGGGCACTCGGAACGCCGTCAGTACAACGGCGAGACGGATGAGACGTGCCGTCACAAGGTCGCCAGCGCCGTCGCCCACGAACTTCGCCCCATCCTCGCCATCGGCGAGCGGCTCGAAGAGCGCAGGGCCGGCGCGACCGCTGCGGTCATCGACCGGCAGCTGCGGATCGGCATTGCCGACCTCCAGCGGATCGCGGGAAGCAGCCTGGCGATCGCCTACGAGCCGGTCTGGGCGATCGGGACCGGGAATGCCGCGACCGGCGACGACGCGCAGGCCGCGGCGGCCCAGATTCGGGGCATCCTGCGCGAGCGTGACTTGGAAGGTGCCGACCAGGTGGCCATCCTGTACGGCGGCAGCGTGACGCCGGACAACGCCCGCGAGTTCTTCGCACAGCCCGACATCGACGGGGCGCTGGTCGGCGGCGCCTCGCTGGATGCGGCCGGATTCGCGGAGATCGTCGCCTGCGCCGCCGAGCTGCGCGGGTGAGCTGCAAGGGTGGGTGAGGCGCAGGGTCCGCCGCCACCGGGGCCGGTCGTACTCTGCGTCCTCGACGGCTTCGGCCTCAACGACGATCCACGCCGCAACGCCCTCCTTGCGGCCAACATGCCGACCTGGCGCTCGCTGCTCGGTCGCTGGCCGCATGCGCGCCTCGAGGCGGCCGGGACGGCGGTCGGCCTCCCCGCCGGCCAGATGGGCAACTCCGAGGTGGGACATCTCAACCTTGGAGCCGGGTTCCGCGTCCTCCAGGACCTGCCGCGCATCTCCGAGGCCATCGACGACGGCTCGTTCGACTCCAATACCGCGCTCAAGGCCGCGTGCCGTCATGCCCTGGATCGCGACACGCGTCTCCACTGCCTGGGACTCATCGGTCCCGGAGGGATCCACGCCTTCGACCGCCACCTCGTGGCTCTCGTGGAGCTCGCCCACGGGCTCGGACTGCCGGCAGACCGCGTCGTGATCCATGCCTTCACCGACGGCCGTGACACGCCGCCACGGTCCGCCAATGGCTACATTCGGGAGCTTGAGCAGCGCATCCAGGGAAAGGCGACGGTCGGGACCGTCGCTGGCCGCTACTACGCCATGGACCGGGACCGCCGCTGGGAGCGGACGAAGCTGGCTTGGGACGCGTTGGTGCACGGTGAGGGTCAGCACGCAGCCACGGCAGCGGAGGCGATCGAAGCGGCGTATGGCCGTGGGGAGAGCGACGAGTTCATCCGGCCGACGGTCGTGAACGCGGTTCCGCGAATCGGCGACGGCGACGTGGTCGTGCACATGAACTTCCGGGCCGATCGCGCGCGCCAGCTCGCCCAGGCCCTTGCCCTCGAGGCGATCACGGACTTCGATCGCGGGTATCGCCCGCGTGACCTCGCGATCACGACGCTGACGGAGTACCAGGCACCGGAGGACCTGCCAGTCGCGGTGGCCTTCCCGCCGCTGGAGATCGACTCCCTGTCGGCCTACCTGTCACGGCTCGGGCTCCGTCAGCTGCATATCGCCGAGACGGAGAAATACGCCCACGTCACGTACTTCTTCAACGGCGGCGTCGAGGACCCGTTCCCCGGCGAGGAGCGGATCCTCGTGCCGTCGCGGCGCGACGTGCCGACCTACGACTTGGCCCCCGAGATGAGCGCGTCCGGGATCACCGACCAGCTGATCCCCCGCATCGCCTCGGGAGGCTTCGATTTCGTGATCGTCAACTACGCCAACCCCGACATGGTCGGACACACTGGCGTGTGGGACGCGGCCGTGCGCGCGGCCGAAGTCGTAGATGGCTGCCTGGGTCGGATCGCGATGGCCATCCTGGAGGCCGGCGGTGCCCTGCTCATCACCGGCGATCACGGCAACATCGAGGAGATGCGCGACGAGGCGGGCGAGCCGCAGACCAAGCACACCACCTCGCCGGTGCCGCTTGTACTGGTGGGCAAGCGATTCGAGGATGCTCGCCTGGCGGATGGGATTCTCGCTGACGTGGCTCCCACCATCTGCGACCTGAT
>VBKA01000202.1 GCA_005879815.1 Chloroflexota bacterium | reverse complement strand
CGCCCAAGCGTCTGGAGGATGGAGTGGTTGACGATCGCCCCGAACGGCTCGCCCGCGTGGCGGATGCGGTTCTCCCGGATCCGGTCGAAGACGACGATCGTGTCGTGGACCGAGAAGCCGATGATGGTCAGCAGCGCGGTGACGAAGAGGGCGTCGAATTCGAGCCCGAACAGGTATCCCAGGATGGCGAAGGTGCCGACCACCACCACCACGTCATGCAATAGGGCGACGATCGCCGCGGTACCGAATCGGAACCCGAAGCGGATCCACAGGTAGGCGAGGATGAACAGCTCGCCGATGATGATCAGGATTGCCGAGCTCCGGATCAGGTCGGATCCGATGATCGGCCCGACGGTGGTGACGCTCCTGGGTCCGCCACCCTGCGGCGCTCCGAAGCGCTTGATGAGCGCCTTCTCCAGGTCGTCGAACGGCGTCCCCGGAACGACCGCCGGCGACGCGCTCCGTGCGGACACAGCCGCGCTCGCTGACGCGCTGGGCGTGGGCGAGGGTGAGGGTTTCGCCGTTGCGCTTGTCGAGGCCGATGCGGACGCTGTGGCGCTGGGCGTCGCCGGTGCGAGCGAGGCGCTTGGAGCCGTGGTGGCCGCCGGGAGCAGATCGACCGGCGAGGTGCGAATGCGAAGGTAGCCGTCGCCGAGGCGCGTGACCTGTGCCTCTGGATGGCCGAGCGTCACGAGCTCCTGCTGGACCGCCTGGGGCGTGGGATTGCTGGCGTATCGGATCTCCCACACCGTTCCGCCGGTGAAATCGATGGTGGGCTTCAATCCGCCGAGCAGGACAAAGATCAGGCCCGGGATCGTGATCAGGGCACTGAACAGGAAGTACCAGCGCTTCTTGCCGACGATGTCGTACATCGGTCAGCGCTCCACGTGGTAGAGCTCGATGCGTCGACCCCATTCGCGACGAACGACCCAGCGCAGCATCGTGCGCGTGACGGTGATGGCGCTGAACATGCTCACCAGCACACCGATGATCAGCACCAGGGCGAAACCGCGAACGACGGTCGTGCCCTGCCAGTAGAGCCAGCTAGCGACCAGCAGCGAGCTCACATTCGAGTCGAGGATGCTGGACCAGGCGCGGTTGAACCCGGCCTCGATCGCGGGCCCCAGGGTCTTCCCGGACCGAATCTCCTCCTTCATGCGCTCGAAGATCAGGATGTTGGCGTCGACCGCCATCCCGATGCTCAGGATGAAGGCCGCGACGCCGGCAAGCGTCAGCGTCACCGGCAGGATCCGGAAGATCGCGTAGTTGACGAGCGTGTAGAAGACCAGTGCGAGGGCCGCCAGCACGCCGGGCAGTCGGTAGTTGCCGATCATGAACAGGAGCACCAGGAACAGCCCGACGGCGCCGGCGATCAGCGCCTGGACCAGGAAGTGGGCTCCCAGCGTGGGAGCGACGCTGGTCACACCCTCCTCCTGGAGGCCGACCGGCAGGGCGCCGTAGCGCAGCTGGTTGTAGAGCGTCGTCCGCTGCTTCTCTGCGTCCGCGGTGCTACCGACCGTGATGATCGTCTGGCCACCGCAGATCGCGCTCTGGATGTTGGGCGTGGTGATGATCTTGCCGTCGAGCGCCACCGGCCCGGGCTTGTTCACATGGTTGGTGGTGTAGGTGCACCACGCCGCGCTCGCCTTGTCCTTGAGCTTGAAGCTCACGCCCAGCACGCCGTTCTGGACGTCCGGCGCCACGCTTCCGGGCTGGATCTGACCGCCGTCGAAGATCACCCCGACCTTGCCGCTCTGGATCAGGCTCGCGACCTCCTGGCCGTCGGTCAGGGTCTCGGTCTTGGGGTCGATGAACTGGAGCTGTCCCGTCGACCCGACGAGGCTGCGCACCTCGTTCTCGTTGGAGACGCCCGGCACGTCCACCACGATGCGCTGCTCGCCGGAGCTCGAGACCTCGGTGTGGACCTGGGGCTCGCTGACCCCGATGCCGCTCACCCGCTGCTCGATGATGTTGCGTGCCACGGCGACGTCATCGGCGGTGACCTTCTGGCCGGGCTGCGGCTTGACCTTGAGCGTCACCTGGATCCCGCCCTGCAGGTCGAGGCCGAGCACCGTCTTCGCATCGCCGGAGAAGCCCGGGGCCGGCAGCACGTTCTGGATGTGCAGCGTCTTGCGCGGGAGGTCGATGTAGATCGCCAGGACGGCCATCACCACGATGAGCCAGGGGGCGATTCGACGCCAGGTCATGCTTCGGCCAGCTGGTCCTTTCCGACGGGAGTCCCGCGACCTGCCTCACGGGCAGCGCACCGCGCAGACACAGAACACGCCGCTCCTCGGCGGCGGGCGGCGCGATTATAGGCGTGGCTCGGAGGCCTCGCAATGCGCGTCAGGCGAGCATCCCCTCGCGCGCGAGGTGGCTCTTGAGGCGCTCGGCGAGGTCGCGGTTGATGCCCGGGGTGGCAGCCACCTCATCGACCGATGCCTCCTTGATGCGCCGCACGCTGCCGAAGCGCTTGAGCAGCGCCTTCTTGCGGGTCGACCCGATGCCCGGCACCTCGTCGAGCTCGGAATGCAGGGCTCGCTTGCTCCGCACGTCGCGGTGGTAGGTGATCGCGAAGCGGTGCGCCTCGTCCCGGATCCGCTGCACGAGGTAGAGGCCCTGGCTGGTCCGCGGCAGGACGATGGGCGCCGACTGGTTCGGAACGTAGAGCTCCTCGAAGCGCTTGGCCAGGCCCGCGAGGGGTACCTCCATCAGGTCGAGCTCGCGCATCACGCCCACCGCCGCCGACAGTTGCCCCTTTCCGCCATCGACGATGACCAGGTCGGGCAACGCCCATCCCGTCTCCTGCGGAGCCTCCGGCGCGGCGCCATCGGGCTCCGCGCTCGACTCGTCCTCCGGCGCCTCGTCGGCTCCCACCGCCGCGAGTGACAGGGCGCCCGTCTCGGCGCGCAGGCGCGCGGCACGCGAAAAACGGCGGTGAAGCACCTCGGCCATCATCCGGAAGTCGTCCGGTGTGTCGCCCGAGCGGATCCGGAAGCGCCGGTACTCCCGCGCGGAGCAGGACGTGGTCGGGATCGCTCGCGAGGAGGCCGAGCATGTCGTAGCACTCGATCCGCTCAGGGCGCTTTGGCAGGCCGAGGGCGGCAGCGAGCTCGTCGAGCGCCTCGTCGCGTTTTCCCGCGTCGGCCAGCCACTCGGCGCGCTCCTTGGCAAGCGCCTCTACCGCGTTCTGGGTGGCGAGCGCCACGAGCCGCCGCTTGTCGCCGCGCTCCGGGACGTGAACCGCCACCTGCGCGCCACGCCG
>VBKA01000059.1 GCA_005879815.1 Chloroflexota bacterium | reverse complement strand
CGCCGCGCCATGGATGCCTTCCTCTCACCCCCGACCGGGGGCGAGCGCCGCCCCGACTAGGTCCGACCCGGGCCGGTTCCCGGGCTCCCGGCCCTGCTGGCGTCAGTCAGAACGACCATCTCCACGGATGTTCCGTCCGATCAGCTGCCCCTCCTGGCGGAGGCCGTCGAGCGCGCAAACATGGATAGCGCCGAGAAGGCCGTCATCCAGCCGCCGCTCGTCCGCCCGGCAACCGGCCCGGGTGGCGCGTACATCCTTCTGCCAGATTTCACCGCGATCAGGCAGCTCGGGCAGCGCCTCATGACGGACCGTGCCTCAGCCGTGGCGAACTCGGCCGCTTCGCTAACCCCCTAGCTCGCTTCCGGACCCCCTCGGCGTGGCTGCTAGACTCGCCCGACGATGCCTGGCTTCGCCACCCGAGCGATCCGCGCTGCGGGACGCACGCCGGATGCGCCGCAGCCCCCGGTGAACGTCCCCATCTACCAGACCAGCACCTTCGAGGTGTCGAGCGCGCAGGAGCTCGCGGACCTCCTCGAGTTCAAGACCGCCGGCCATTCGTACAGTCGTTATTCGAACCCCACCTTCGCGGCTCTCGAAGCGGCACTCGCGGAGCTGGAGGGCGGAGAGGCCGCCCTTGTCAGCGGCTCAGGGATGGCGGCGATTCATGCGGCGCTGGCCTCGACCTTGCGTCCCGGTGACGAAGTGCTGGCCCATCGCGCCCTGTACGGTGGCACCTACGCGATCTTGACCGGGCTCTTCGCCCGGTTCGGGGTCTCCGCGCGCTTCCTGCCATTGACCGATGCCTCGGCGGTGGCGAGTGCCATGACGAATCGAACGCGCCTGATCTGGGCCGAGACGATCGCAAACCCGACGACCGAGATGGCCGACCTGGCCGCGCTGGCCGACCTCGCCCACCAGCGCGAGGCGCTGCTCATGGTCGACAACACCTTCGCATCGCCCTACCTCTGCAATCCCCTCGCCCTTGGCGCGGACCTCGTGGTTCACTCCCTGACCAAATACGTGGGCGGTCATTCCGACCTGATTGCGGGGGCCGTCGTCGGATCAGCGGACCGGGTCGCCGCGGCGCGGCACGTCCTGATCGACGCGGGTGGGAACGCACAACCGCTCGAGGCCTTCCTGGCGCTTCGCGGACTGAAGACCCTCGCGATCCGCATGGATCGTCACGCCAGCAACGCGCTGGCAGTCGCCTGCGCGCTCGAGGGACGCCCGACCATTCGGCGCGTCCTGTATCCCGGCCTGCTTTCACATCCCCAGCACGAGCTGGGCGCGCGCGAGCTGCGCGATGGGCTGATGGGCGGGATGCTGGCGATCGATCTCGAAGGCGGACGCGCTGCTGGTGAGCAATTCCTTGATCGCCTGCGCGTTGCTGTGCACGCTACCAGCCTCGGCAGCGTCGAAACCCTCTGCTCGCATCCGGCGTCCTCGTCCCACCGACAACTCGGCGAAGAAGAGTTGGCCGCGGCCGGACTAACGCCTGGCCTCGTGCGGGTATCGGTCGGGCTGGAGGACGCGGATGACCTGGTGGAAGATCTGGCGGCGGCCGCCGGCTGAGCCATGGACCGGCCGGGCACGCTGAGCGCGCTCGCCGGCGCCCGCCTCGACCGCCTCACGCGCTTCAGCGAGCGCGCCCTGCGGTTGGCTGGCGACCCGCGGCTCGGAATCGCCCTCCTGCTGGGGACTGGCCTCGCGAACGCGACCGCCGCGGCGGTGCCGCGCGGAGCGTGGCTGCTGGCCACACCTGCCTACCTGATCCTCCTCGGGGCCGTGACGATCACCGGGCTTGCAGCCCTCGCGGTTCGCGCGCCAACCGCCTGGCGCGAGTGGCGTCATCCCGCGCCCCTCACCGACTCGCGCGAGGCGCTTCGCGCCAGCGTTGCAGTGCCCACCCGCACGCCCCTCTCACCAGCCATGGGACGCGCTGCGGTCGCACTGCGGGGGGCCGGCTACCGCGTCGCGGTACGCGGCACTGGCGAGACGACGCTTCTCGCCGGTGTACGGCGCGGCTGGTCGCAGTTCGCAGGACTCACCGCGCACCTGGCGATCGTGCTCGTCGTGGCCGGCGCGGGGATCGGTCTGGCCTTCGGCCATGAGACGACCTTCAGCCTGCTGAACGGCGAGCAGGCCCTTCTCGACCGGCCCTCCCCCGGCTTCACCGATGCGCTGCGACTGGACGCGTTCGATGCGGCCTTCGACTCAGGTGGTCGACCCAGTCGCCTCGACACGCGCGTCACGTTCCTGCGCGAAGGGTCAGCCGTGCGCAGCGAAACCCTGCAGGTCAACAGCCCGGGAGCATTCGATGGCTACCTCGTCCATGCCTGGACGTACGGCCCGTCGGTGGAGGTGCGCGCCACCACCCTGGCGGGGCGCCCGCTGCTCGATGCCGCGCTGCCGCTCGACACCTCGATCGGTGGCGCGCACGGCGCGTTCGCCGAGCTGCCGAGCGTGGGTCTGACGCTGGGCATTGCACTCGAAGACGCCGGCACGAACACCCTGCGGATCACGGCTGCTGACGCATCGGGCCTATTGGACTCCGTGCGCGTGGTTGCGGGCGGCACCGCGCGCGTGGGCCCGGTCGACGTCTCGGTCGGGAAGTTGACGGCCTACGTCACGTTTCTGTCGCGTCGGGATCCTGGCATGGCCGTGCTCTTCCTTGGCACGGGCCTGCTGGTGACGAGCCTGGCGGCTGCGCTCTGGTTTCCACGCAGGCGCGTCACGGTGCAGTGGGCGGATGGCTCGGTGCGGCTGCTGCTGCGCGGCGGACGCCTCGACGATGCCCGCCCCGAGCTGGACCGGTTGCGCGGACAGATCGCAACCGCCATGGATGCGGCATGACGAGTGTCATCGACCTGTGGCGTGCCGTCGATCCTGAGGCGCGCCTGCTGTCCGGCTCAGTTGACCGGTTGCGTGCGCCTGTGCGAGGGGTCGCCCGCTCGCGGGCGGCACCACCCCATCTGCCTGAGGACGTCGACGGCCAGCTGTTGATCATCGACGTGGCCCTGCTCGGCCCTGAGACCGCGCTCGACCGGTTGGTGGGCGTGCTTGCGGAGGCCGGTCTGCAGCCGGTCGCGGTGCTGTTGGCAGCCCTTCCGCACCAGGCACCGGCGCCGGATCGTGCCGGCGATCCCTTGCCGATCCTGGGAAGCGCCTCCGCGGTCGGACCGCTGGCGGACGCGGCCACCCGGCACCTCGAGCATGCGGACGCCGAGCTGGCTCGGATCGCCAGCGAGGTGCGGCTGGCGGCGGCGGAGGCCGCTCTGGCCACGCCGGATCCTGCCGCCGCCGCAGGTCTCGTCGCTGCGCGGCTTCGCCGAGGCGTCGCGGTTGCGGCAGACGGAGAGCTCCGTGCCCTGCATGCCCGGCCGGCAGGACGCGCCCTCGCCGCACGATTTGCCGCGCTGCACACCCGGCTGCTGGCGGGATCGCCCGGCCGGGCCGTGAGCCGGCAGACGTCGGAGGGGCTCTTCCTCCTCGAGCGTCAGATCAGGCCGGGAGCATCGGTGTGGCTCTTCGACGACCTGCCCTTCGCGCGCGTCGACGAGGCCGCGGCCCAGGCCCTGACCATCACCCTGCGCGCGCTCCTGCGCCGCCCTGGGGAGGCCAGGAGCACGTTCGCTTCCTCTCGGCCGCCCCTGGGGGACTCGCCCTCTCCGTCGACGGCGCGCCCTTCCAGCGATGAACCTGCCGGCGCGACCTCGCCTGACGCGACCCTCGAGGCGACCCTGCTCGCGGTGGCCCGCGCCAATGGCCGGGTCGCGACCGCCGCCCGTGAGCTCGGCGTCCATCGCAACACGGTGCTCTACCGTCTCCGTCGCGCGTCAGGCGAGCTCGGCGTCGATCCCCGCCGGGCGGACGATGCGCTGGCGATCCTGCGTCGAGCGGAGCAGTCACGCTAGCCCGAATCCGGGACGGCGGGCACCGCGCGATCGCGGCCCGTTGTGTACTCTGCAGGGACCCCGATCGCAGGAGCATGCATGGCCGTCAAGGACCTCGCGGGTGCGCTCAAACTCGCCGAAGACCGCAACCTCCGCTTCGTCTCCCTGCAGTTCACCGACATCGTGGGGGCCGTTAAATCGGTCCAGGTGCCGATGCACCAGCTCGAGGAGGCCGTCGAGCACGGGAAGTGGTTCGACGGCTCCAGCATCGAGGGCTTCGCCAGGATCGCAGAGTCCGACATGTTCCTGGTTCCGGACCTGTCGACGTTCTCGCCCATCCCTTGGGAGCAGGGCATCGGTCCTGACGACGCCAGGCTGGAGACCGGCGCGGCACGCGTGATCTGCGACGTGTACACCCCGAACGGCGACCCCTTCCCCGGCGATCCGCGCTGGGTGCTGCGCCGGCAGATGGAGCGGGCCCGCAAGCTCGGATACGCCTTCAACACCGGGCCCGAGCTGGAATTCTTCCTCCTGCGCCGCGGCGAGGGCGGCGACGTTGGAACACTGCCGCACGACTCGGCGGGCTACTTCGACCTGTCGGCGGACCTCGCAACCGAGGTCCGCAAGGAGATGATGAACGACCTCGAGGAGATTGGGATCGAGGTGGAGACGGCACACCACGAGGTCGCCACCGGCCAGCACGAGATCGACTTCAAGTACGCGGACGCGCTGCGCACCGCCGACAACGCGGTGACCTTCAAGACCACGCTCAAGGCCGTCGCCAGCCGCCATGGCCTGCACGCCACCTTCATGCCCAAGCCGATCTTCGGCATCAACGGATCGGGGATGCACACCCACCAGAGCCTGTGGGACACCAAGAAGCAGAAGAACGCCTTCGCCGATCCCAAGGACGCCTACGGCCTGTCGGACGTCGCGCGGCACTACATCGCGGGCACCCTGGAGCACGCCCGCGGCATGATCGCGGTGCTGGCGCCGCTGGTGAACAGCTACAAGCGGCTGGTGCCAGGCTACGAGGCGCCGGTCTACATCGGCTGGGCTCGGATCAACCGCTCCGCGCTTATCCGAATCCCGCAGATCAGCAAGGGCCAGCTCGACAGCACTCGCATCGAGCTGCGCTGCCCGGATCCTTCATCGAACCCCTACCTCGCCTTCGCCGCCATGCTCGCTGCAGGCTTGGACGGCATCGAGCGCAAGCTGGAGCCGCCCGGCCCTGTCGAAGAGAATCTCTACCACCTCGACCCCGCCAAGCTCGAGAGCCGCCGGATCCGACAGCTGCCTGGCACGCTGCGAGACGCCCTCGAGGAGCTGAAGGGCGACCCGGTCATCCGCGAAGCGCTCGGCGAGCACGTCTATGAGCGCTTCGTCGAGGCCAAAACCGAGGAGTGGGACGAGTACCGGATGCAGGTCTCCGGCTGGGAGCTCGATCGCTACCTCGAGGCCTTCTGAGCGAGAGCCGCCGGAGGACGCGCGACGCGTGGATCACCCCCGAGTCCTGCTCCTCTCGATGTACCCGCTCGACCAGGGGCTCTGGGGGCCGACCGTCCGTATCACCCACCTGCGGGATGCACTCGCGCGGCGAGTAGCGATCGACGTCGTGGACGGCTATCGGGCTCGGCGACGCGGTGCGCTCGCTCGCTACGCGCTGTCCGGCCAGATGCGTGTGTTGGACGGTATCTACGTCGAGACCTCGACAGCGCTGCCATCGGAGACCGATGTCGCGTTCCTCGCGCTCGCTCGGGCTCTGGGCGTGCCGATCCTGACCTACTTCCGCGACGCGTACCAGCTGTTCCCCGAGTACTACTCGGCAGACACCCCGCGCCGATGGCTGTCGGCCCGGGCCTTCCTTCCCGCCGTGCGCACGCTCGCATCCGTCTCATCTCGCGTGGCCGTCCCGTCAAACGGGCTAGGACGCGCCATCTTCGGAGAGCGTCGCGACGTCCTGACCCTGCCGCCCGGATCGCCGCCGCCCGCCGGTGTCGCGATGCGCGAGGATGCCGACCAGCTGCTCTTCATCGGCAACGCCCGCGGCGATGCGGCCGGAGGACGACGCCTCCTGGATGCCGTGAGCCTCGCACGAGAAGCTGGCTCCTCCGTTGAGCTGACCCTGGTGTGTCGGGTCGGCGAGGAGCCTGACTGCGAGCTGCCGGCGGGAGTGCGCGTCGTGCGGGCCGAGGGAACCCAGGTGCATGCGCTGCTGCCAAACGTGATGGCCACGATCATTCCCCGGCCGAAGAACCGCTACAACGACCTGGCCCTCCCGGTGAAGCTCTTCGACTACCTCTCGTTCGGCCGCCCGCTCATCGTCACCAACTGCGATGAAACGGCGAGGGTCGTGCGCGACGCACGATGCGGGCTCGTGGTCGGCGACGCCCCGGCTGAGATCGCGGATGGCATTCGCGAGCTTGGCGACCGCCCTTTCGCGACTCGCCGACGGCTGGGCGACGCTGCCGCGCGTTCCGCCATCGGCCAGAGCTGGGAGGCGCGCGCCTCGCAGGTCCTCGACGCGCTTGGGCTTGGACCGCCGACGGACCGCACCGCCACGACCGCTGCCTGAGGGTGCGGCAGCTGCGACGATGACGGACGGCGCCGCGCCCCTCGACGACGCTGCAGCGCGTGACCTCGCGCGCGAACTGGTGGCGCTTGCGCCTTACGACTCTCTGGCCGTCGACGGCATCGACCTTGCGCCGGCGCTGGAGCAGGTGATCTTCGCCGCCCTTCGCGCGGGACAGCTGCGATCCTGGTCCGCTGCGGCGACCTGCGCGCGCGTCGCCGGAGCCGTCCTGGGTGGACTGCTGCCCGATTCGCAAATACCGGTGCGCGATCTCCTGGTGATCCTCCTCAGCGGCGTGCACCACCAGGTCTTCGCACCAGTGATGGCGGCGCTCGCCCGGGTCGCTCCGAGCTCCAGCGTTGGGTTCGTGCGTCTCTCGCGGGCGGCCCGGGATCCGGGCCTGGCGGACATCCCTCGGGCAGATCGGCACATGCGGCGGCGGTTTGTGCCGGCTCTTGTACGCCTTGCGCGTCAGCGTTCCGACCTTCAGGCGGCATTTCGGACGACCTGGGAGACGCGGCTCGGCGCCACTCTCGGGCAGAGCCTGGCGGCGCACGCCTCCGACGCACTCGTGCGCCTGGGGATCGAGGCCGTGCGCCTGGACAGCGTGCTGCAGCTGGCGAGACCGCGGGTCGTGGCCGTCTACGACGAGATCAATGCCTACGCGCGTCTGCTGCCCATCGTCGCGCGCCGGCATGGCGCCCTCTCGCTGGACCTCCCTCACGCGGAGGTTGCCAACCCGCACGCCGTCGCGGGCGTGAGCTACGACTGGATGGCTGTCTTCGGCCGCCGGGCGTCGGGGGTCCTGCAGGCGGGGGGAGTCTCGGCCGACCGCATCGTCGAGGTCGGCGCAGCACGCTTCGACGCGCTCCTGCGCCAGAGCGGCGCGACCCCGGACTCGCCGCGGCGCATCGTGATGGCTGCGCAGTACCAGACCGGCGCCATGACGGGCGAGGTGCGCGCCGCAATCCTGCGCATCGCAGTGGCTGCCGCAGGCGCGGTCCAGCCGGCGATCGTCCAGATCCGGCCGCACCCCGTCGAATCGCCACGAGCCTGGTCCGCGATCGCGTCGACGACCCCCGTGCCCGAGGGCGTCCAGCTGCGCATCGAGGACGCCGAGCTCCACGAGCTCCTGCCCGGTGCCTTCGCACTGCTGACCGGGTGGTCGAACAGCGTCTTCGAGGCAGTCATCGCCGGCGTGCCGGCGATCAGCGCGCACGTCATCCCGGGCAATCCGCCGGTCTCGTTCGCAGCGGAGGGGATTGCCCTGCAGGCCACATCGGGTGAGGAAGCGGCCGCCGTGGCGACCCGGTTGACGGATACAGCGGCGCGCGAGCGGGTGACCTCGAGCGCGCGCGAGCGGTTGGAGCCGCACCTTGGTCCCATCGACGGCCACGCGGCCGATCGCACCGCTGCCCTGATCAACCGCCTGCTGGAGCTTGCGCCAGGGAGCGGCTCGCCTCACGGGTGAGCGTTCGCAGGCTGAGGGCCGGTGATCGGGCGATGGCCAGGGCAACGATGGCGAACAAGGCGCTGAGCCCCAGGTCGAGCAGGATCCGACCCGCGCTCAGGCCGCCTCCGGCGGCAACGGCGTAGACCGCGGCGCCCGCGGTACCGGCAAGCAGCACGGCCATGCGCATCCAGTCGATGGTGACCGGGTAAACCCGGTACGCGTACCACAGCGTGAGCACCGCGATCGACGTGAACGACGCGAGGGTCGCCCACGCCGCGCCCTCGATCCCGAACCGGGGAATCAAGACGAGGTTCACGCCGACGTTCACGGCTCCGGACGCACCGCTGATCAGGGGCAGGACCGCGGTGCGGCGAGCGTGGAAGACGACCGTCACCATCCAGATGTAGACGATGTGCGCCAGGAAGGCGAGGCCCACGATCGGCACCACCCTGGCCGCCTCGGCGAACGGTGGACGCGCGATGATCGCCACCACCAGGTTCGCGTTGAGGCTCAGCGAGGCGATGACCGCTGCGAACGCGGCGGTCACCACGGTCAGCATCTCCCGGTGAATGGCTGGCCCCTGCTCCGTGCTCCCGTAGCGATAGAAGAACGGCACCCAGGCGGCGTTGATGGACTGGGCACCCAGGTCGACCACATAGGCCAGCTGGTACCCGAGCGAGTAGACACCGATCTGGGCCCGCGCCAGCGCGGCGCTGAGTGGGAGCAGGAAGCTCAGCAGCCATCGGTCGGAGACGCTGAGCACCCAGCCGGAGATGCCATGTGGAACCAGCGGCAGACCAAATTGCAGCGCCTCCGCGGCCAGCCTTCGGTCAAGCACCAGGCCCCCGGCGCGCCAGACGAGGACCACGCTCACGACGAGGACCGCCAACCCACCGGCGAGCTGGCCGACCAGTGCCCCCACCGCGCCGGCGTGGAGCGTGACGACCAGGAGCAGGGTGACCGCGGCGGTGACCCCGAACTGGCCGGCGGTGAACGTCAGGAAGGGAATCGGCTGCTCGCGAGCGCGGAAGAGCGTGGCGGGCAGATAGATGAAGGTCATGGCAAAGGCGATCGCGACCGCGAAGGCGCCGAACGGCCAGAACTCCAGGCCCGCGAACAGCTGCGCGAAGAAGAGCCAGCTCAGCCAGGCCGTCAGCACGGCCCCGATGGCAGCCGCAACCGTCGTGACCGTCGCCACCGTCGTCAACAGTCGATCCTGCCGGCGTGGGTCGACGTCGGTGAAATGCAGCCGCATCAGCGAGCCATCCAGCCCGAGTCGGAAACCGATGGCCAGCAGGGAGGAGACCGATGTCACCAGCGCGATCGACCCGAAGTCGGCCGGGGACAGGAAACGCACGTAGATGGGCAGCAGCAGGAAGTTCCCCACGCGCGGCAGCAGGTTCCCGATCGAGTACGCGACCGAGCCGCGCACGAGGGATCTGAGGGCCAACGGGCACCCTCCGAGGTCGTACTTGTCCGACGAAGACTAGCGTGAGGCCGCGGGAGGTCCCGCTTAGAATTCGGCCGATGCGGATCGTGCCGACATGATTGTGGCCATCATTCCGGCTCGCGGCGGGTCGCGGGGACTCACCGGGAAGAACCTGAGGCGCATCGCCGGCCAGCCCATGATCGTGCACACCATCCGCGCCGCGCTCGATGCGCGGCGCATCGACCGGGTCATCGTCTCCACCGACGACCGCGGGATCCGCGACGTCGCCACCGCCGCTGGCGCCGAGGTGCCGTTCCTGCGCCCCGAGCAGCTCGCGGCCGACGACACGCCAACATTCGATGTCATCGAGCACGCCGTTCGCGAGATCGAGAAGAGCGGCCCTGCGATCTCGGTAATCGTCACCCTCCAGCCAACGTCGCCGTTGCGTGGCTCCAAGGAGATCGATGACGCGCTCGCACTGCTCGACAGCTCGCGGGCCCGCAGCGTCGTCTCGGTGGCAGCCCTTGGCCTGCCCGCCAGCGTAGTCGGGTCGATGGTCGACGGCCGGTTCCGGGGCCTTCCGATGACCGCCGGCACCGATGCCCGTCGCCAGGCAGCCTCGCCGGCGGTGCGCGTCACCGGGGCCACCTACGTCACGCGCCGCGACCTGCTGGACGAGGGGCGTCTTCTCGACGACGAACCGGCCGCACAGCTCACCAGCGGCCCGGCGGCCATCGATGTCGACGACCTGGGTGATCTGCGCGCAGCCCGCAGGGCAGCTGCCGGGTCGAGCGAGTGACCGGTCGTCGGCCGCTGCGCCTGCTGCTGGTCACCGGAACCCGGGCGGACTTCGGGCTCTGGCTGCCGGTCGCGTCCGCCGCGGCACGGCGGCCGGGTGAGGTCGAGGTCCGTTTCCTCGTCACCGGCATGCACCTGGATGACCGCTTCGGATCCACCGTCGAGGAGGTAAGGGCATCGGGAGTTCACGTTGCGGCAGAGGTGCCGTTCGTGGCCGAGGGTGACAGCGCCGAGGAGATGGCCGCGTCGCTCGGTGCCGCCATCACCGGCGTGGCTCCGGTCATCGCTCGCCAACGACCCGAGTGGCTCGGGGTCCTCGGCGACCGCGGGGAGCAGCTCGCGGCCGCGCTCGTCGCGCTGCACATCGGACTGCCGGTTGCTCACGTGCAGGGCGGGGAGCGGTCACTCGGAGCGGTCGACGACGCCCTCCGCGACATGATCAGTCGCACAGCGCACCTCCATCTCGTCGCGAACGATGCAGCGGCGCGCCGGCTGCAGCGCCTGGGCGAAGAGGCGTGGCGCATCCGCGTGGTCGGAGCGCCTGGCCTGGATGGGCTCGACGAGCAGCCGCCGGCGTCAGCCGACCTTCGTTTGCGGTGTGGCCTGCCAGCGGATGGCGACTACCTGCTGGTGGTCTTCCACCCGGAGACCGCCGGGAGCGCAGATCCGCTCGCGGACCTGCGCGCGGTCCTGGACGGCGTGGCGCTGAGCGGGCTGCCGGCGCTGGCCATCGGCCCGAACGCCGATGCGGGTGGCCGGGCCATGCTGGGACGGCTCGACGCGGCGGCGGGCGAGGCGATCGCCGTTCGGACCACCGTCCCGCGCGGCGACTATGTCGCGTTGCTCGCCGGCGCGGCCGCGATCGTGGGCAACTCGTCGAGCGGCCTGATCGAAGCCCCGCTTCTCGGCATCCCATCTGTCACCGTTGGAGCGCGCCAGGACGGACGAACGCGCGGGGACAACGTCATCGACGTCCCCGCGGTGTCGGCGGACGTCGCCAAGGGCATCCAGCGCGCCCTGGACCCGGCATTCCGCCGCGGCCTGTCTCGCCGATCTCCCTACGGAGACGGCCACGCCGGCCCGGGGATCGTGGATGCCATCCTCGGCCAGGCGATCGACGATCGGCTCCTGCGCAAGGAGGTTGCGCCCTGAGCCGGCTGGTCATCGTCGGCGCGGGCGATCACGGCCGGGTGATGGCGGATGTCGCGCGTGCATTGGGTCGCCAGGTCGCGGGATTCGTGCAGCCGGGCCGCATCGAGCCAGAACCGCCGGGCCCTGACGCCAGCCGAGCGGCGATTTCGCTCCTTGGGACCCTGGACGACCTGCAACCGGCCGGCGCGAGCGACGAAGACGTCGAATTCGTGATCGCGCTAGGCGCCAACGCTCCGCGGCGCCAGGCATTCGACCGCTGTCTCGAGCTGGGATGGACCCCGGCGGCGCTGGTTCATCCCTCAGCCATCCTGCTCGGCGGGGCCCGCGTAGGGGCTGGGAGCCAGGTCTGCGCCGCCGCTGTCATCGGCGTGGACGCGGCCATCGCCGCCGATGTGATCGTGAACACCGCGGCCAGCATCGACCACGATGGCGCGATCGCGGACCATGCCTTCATCGGTCCCGGTGCCCGCCTGGCCGGTCGGGTCAGCGTCGAGACTGGGGCCCACATAGGGATCGGGGCGGTCGTCCGGGAGGGTTGTACAATCGGCGCCTGGGCGTACGTGGCCGCCGGGGCGGTGGTCGTCCACGACGTCGCCGACGGCGTTCGGGTCGCGGGCGTACCAGCCCGTCCCATGGAGCGCCCAGTCCCGGAAGAGGAGAATGGATGACCGTGTCCCCGCGCGTGTCCGGCGCGTCGCGGATCCCGCTGGCCCAACCGAACATCGGCCCGCGCGAGATCGAGCTGGTCACCAAGGTCCTGAGCAGCGATGTGCTGGCCATGGGTCCGTACACCGAGGCGTTCGAAGAAGCGCTCGCCGAGCTCTCCGGGCGGCGACATGCCATCGCATGCAGCAGCGGCACCGCAGGCCTGCACCTGGCGATCCGCGCGCTCGGGATCGGCGCCGGCGACGAGGTGATCACCACGCCCTTCAGCTTCGTCGCATCGTCGAACTGCGTGCTCTTCGAGCGGGCGATTCCGGTGTTCGTGGACATCGAGGAGGAGTCGCTGGGGCTCGATCCGGAGCTGGTCGAGCAGGCAGCCACGGAACGGACGCGCGCGCTGCTGCCGGTCCACGTCTACGGCAATCCCTGCCGTATCGAGGAGCTCGAGTCGCTTGCCCGGACCCATTCGTGGGCGCTCATCGAGGACTCCTGCGAGGCGCTCGGTGGATCGCTGAATGCGCGGATGCTCGGCTCGTTCGGCGATGCATCGGTCTTCGCCTTCTATCCGAACAAGCAGATCACCACCGGCGAAGGTGGCATGGTCCTGACCGATGACGACGCGCTCGCCGAGCGGTTGCGCAGCCTGCGCAACCAGGGACGCGACGCGGATGGGACGTGGATGCACCATATCCAGCTGGGTTTCAACTACCGCATCGACGAGATGTCGGCGGCGCTCGGCGTCGCTCAGCTCGAACGCCTGGCCGAGCTGCGGGCCGGGCGCAACGCCGTGATCGGCTACTACGCCGAGGCGCTCTCGGGCCGAGACTGGGTCCGCCCGCCGCGACTGGCGCCCGGGACGGAGGTCGATTGGTTCGTGTACGTCGTGCGGCTTGACCCGGCGATCGACCGCGACGGCTTGGTGGGTCAGCTCATGGACCGCGGCGTTCCCTCGAGGCCCTATTTCTCGCCGATCCACCTCCAGCCCTTCTACGCCGAGCAGTTCGGATACGGCCCGGGCAGCTTCCCCATTACCGAGCGCATCGCTCGCAGCACGCTTGCCCTGCCGTTCTCCAGCCGAATGGAAGAGGGCGCGGTTGCCGAGGTCGTCGCGGCGCTCGACGATGCGGTCGCCGAGCAGGGACGCCCCTGAGGTGGCCGGCGAGCCGTCCTTCAAGGATCAGCGCGTCCTGGTCACCGGCGGCACCGGATCGATCGGGAGTGCCATCGTCGAGGCGCTCCTGACCCAAGGGCCGAGCGTCGTCCGCGTGCTGTCGCGGGACGACACCAAGCAATTCGACCTCGAACAGCGGCACCGCGGTGAGCCCCGCCTGCGGCTGCTTATCGGTGACGTGCGAAACCGGGACCGATTGCAGCGTGCGATGTCGGGAATCGACCTCGTGTTCCACGCGGCGGCCATGAAGCACGTGCCTGCCTGCGAGTTCAACCCCTTCGAGGCGACGGAGACCAACGTGCGCGGCACGCAGAACGTGGTCGAGGCCGCGATTGATGCCGGCGTCCAGAAGGTGCTCACCATCAGCACCGACAAGGCGGTCGATCCGTCGAACGTGATGGGCGCAACCAAGCTCCTCGCCGAACGCCTGATGACGGCGGCCGAGACGTACAAGGGCGCGGCGGCCACACGCTTCGCTGCGGTCCGCTTCGGCAACGTCATCGGCTCTCGCGGCTCGATCGTGCCGCTGGTTCGCGGCCAGGTGGCGCGTGGCGGCCCGGTGACGATCACCGACCCCGACATGACGCGATACCTGATGCCGATCGGTGACGCGGTTCGGCTGTGCTTTGGTGCAGTCGCACGGATGACCGGCGGCGAGGTCTTCATCCTCAAGATGCCCCGCGTGCGAACCGGCGACCTGGTCGAGGTCCTGATCGAGGCCTACGCGCCAGCGTTCGGCTACCGAGCGGATCAGATCGCAATCGAGGTCATCGGGGCCCGGCGCGGCGAAAAGCGCGACGAAGCGTTGATGACACGCGACGAAGCCCTCTCGGCGACCGAGCTCGAGGACATGTACGTCGTCAATGCTGGGACCGACGATCAGCGCGGCGGGCCGGTGCGCGGCGGCCAGGCAACCGAGCCACTCCTCACCCGAGCCGAGCTCCGCGAGCTGCTGGACGCCGCTGGCTGGCTATCGCCGGAGCCGCTGCCCGCCATGGGCTGAGCAGTGGCCGAATTCGCGATCGCAGGTCGATCCATCGGACCGGGATCTCCTCCATACCTGATCGCCGAGGCGGGTGTGAACCACAACGGAGACCCCGAGCTGGCGATCCGCCTCGTCGACGCCGCGGCCGACGCCGGAGCAGATGCGGTCAAGTTCCAGACCTTCCGGGCCGGTTCCCTCGCCAGGGCGGACGCACCGCAGGCCGACTACCAGCGCGAACGGGCGGCGGCCGATTCGCAGCAGGCCATGCTTCGGGGACTCGAGCTTCCGATCGACGGTCTGCGGGCCGCCTTCGCCAGGGCCGCCCAGCGGGGCATCACCGCCTTTTCAACCCCGTTCGACCTCGAGAGCGCCGAGCTCCTGGTGTCCCTGGGCGTACCGGCGCTGAAGATCGGCTCGGGCGACCTGACCAACCTGTTCCTGCTGCGCAAGGTGGCAGCCTCGGGTCTGCCCGTCATCCTCTCCACCGGCATGGCGACCCTTGATGAGGTGGATCAGGCGATGGCGGCAGTGCGCGCCGGTGGAGACCCGCCGCTTGCGCTGCTCCACTGCCTCTCGGCGTACCCGGCTCCGCCGCGCGAGACGAACCTGCGGGCCATCCCCTCGATGCGAGACCGCTATGGCGTCGAGGTCGGATTCTCCGACCACACGGTTGGGCTGGCGGCTCCGGTCGCGGCCGTAGCCCTGGGCGCTACGATCGTCGAAAAGCACCTCACACTCGATCGCGGCCTCCCGGGTCCAGACCACGCGGCCTCCACCGAACCGGACGAGCTCGCCGTCCTGGCTCGCGCGCTCCGCGACGCTCACGAGGCCCTGGGTAATGGCGTCAAGGGGCCGCAGCCGGCGGAGGCGAAGACCCGGCTGGTCGCGCGACGCTCGCTCGTCCTGCGTCACGCGCTGGCGGCGGGGACGACCCTCACCCTTGGCGATCTCGACGCGAAGCGTCCCGCCGACGGGATCTCGCCCCTGCGTCTCGACGAGGTGCTCGGCCGCCGTCTGGCCGGCGACGGCACGACGGATGCCGTGCTCCGCCCGGAGGACCTGGATCCGCCGCTGGAGCGGGCCTCGGGGAACCGGACGCCTAGCGCCAGATTCCCGGCTCGACAGCGTGCTGCGAGTCCCGCTCACCCGCCTGAGCGGCGACCCGGGCCGCGTCGATGATCCGCGAGGCATCCTCGATTCCCAGCCAGCCGCGCACCTCGGTCGCGCGCCCCTCCAGCTCCTTGTAGATCGAGA
>VBKA01000200.1 GCA_005879815.1 Chloroflexota bacterium | reverse complement strand
GCCTGATGAAGCGGCGCACGGCCGCATCGGTCCATTCGCCGCCATAGGCGAACATGTGGTGGCGAACCAGCAGCCGCCCGCGGGCAACCTCCACACGCGGGACGTGCAGGCGTCGCAGGACGGCCTCCACCATCTCGGTGCCAACCACCTCGTGACCGATGAAGTGGCCGTCTCCCAGGGTGCTTGCCTTCCCGACGTCGTGCAGCAGC
>VBKA01000199.1 GCA_005879815.1 Chloroflexota bacterium | reverse complement strand
CGGAAAGCGTGCCGGCCGACGCGGCGTGGCGGCGAAGCGCATCCTCAGTCGGCGCATCGAGCTCGAGGCCAAAACGCGTGGCGAAGCGCACGGCCCGCAGGATTCGCAGCGCGTCCTCCGAGAAGCGCTGGTCGGGGTCGCCCACGGCGCGCAGCACACTGCGCTGGAGGTCAGCCGCTCCGTCGTATGGATCGACCAGCAGGCCGCGGCGGGTGCGCAGGTCCTGTGGGATCCAGCCGATGGCATTGATCGTGAAATCACGGCGGCTGAGGTCCTCCTCCAGCGAGCCGCCCCACTGCACCTCATCAGGCCGGCGCTGATCCCGGTAGCCGGATTCGACCCGGAAGGTGGTCACCTCCACGGAGACGGGTCCCGGCGTGGCCCGCACTGTCACCGTTCCGAACGGGTTCTCCCAGGTGGCCCCCGGGAAGAGCGCCGCGACCTGTTCGGGCGGCGCGGAGGTCGCAACGTCCCAATCACCGGGAGCGCCGCCGCGCAGCAGATCGCGCAGCGATCCTCCCACCAGGGCCGCCTGATGACCGGCATCGGCCAGGCGGCCGAGAACGCCCGCGACCGCCTCGGGAAGCTGGCTCAGCTGGAGCGCCCGCCCGTCAGCGGAGCCGGTCGGCATCGGTCCGAACCGATCAGCTCCGCGCCGGTGAGTCGCTCAGGAACAGGTAGCTGCGCCAGGGATCGTTCTGCGCGTCGGCGAGGTAGCTGCCGAAGAGGTAGCGCACGTCGGCGCGAGGCGCGCGCGGCTCGCGCATGAGCGCCATGCGAGCCTCGGCGAGCGTCTTGGATCCCTTGCGGTGGTTGCAGTTGCGGCAGGCGGCGACCAGGTTCTCCCATTCGTGGCGTCCGCCGCGATGCTTGGGCATCACGTGGTCAATGGTCAGGTCGCGGCTGCCGGCGCCGCAGTATTGGCACGTGTGGCGATCGCGAGCGAAGACCTCGCGGCGCGATAGCTTGACGCGCGGTCGCGGCCGCTTGACCAGGTAGATGAGACGGATCACCGAGGGGGCCGCGATCGCGAGGGTCGGGGTGTGGATCACCTGGTGATTGCGCTCGAGCAGCTCGGCCTTGTCGGCGCCGAGCAGGGTGAAGGCACGCCTGATGCCGCAGACGTTGAGGGGCTCGTAGTTTTGATTGAGAACCAGGACCGGTGCGTTGATCACGCCGCGCCTCCGAGGGGCCGAATTCTAGCCGACATCGGTCAGGCCATTGACAAGAGGAGCCTGAGCACGGCGGCGGTACAATCCGCGCTGCAATGACCACCATCGAAACCTCAACCTGGACGACCAAGGTCGGCCTCGCCCGGATGCTGTCGGGCGGGGTGATCATGGACGTCGTCACCGCCGATCAGGCGCGCATCGCGCAGGAGGCCGGCGCGGTCGCCGTCATGGCTCTCGAACGTGTCCCGTCGGACATCCGCAAGTTCGGCGGCGTGGCGCGCATGAGCGATCCCAAGCTGATCGAGGAGATCAAGGCCGCGGTCAGCATCCCGGTGATGGCCAAGTGCCGCATCGGGCATTTCGTGGAGGCGCAGATCCTCGAGGCGCTCGAGGTCGACTACATCGACGAGAGCGAAGTGCTCACCCCGGCTGACGAGGAGCATCACATCGACAAGCACGAGTTCAAGGTGCCTTTCGTGTGTGGCTGTCGCGACCTGGGGGAGGCGTTGCGGCGCATCGGCGAGGGAGCAGCCATGATCCGGACCAAGGGCGAGGCGGGCACCGGCAACATCGTGGAGGCGGTTCGCCACATGCGCGCCGTGCAGAAAGGCATCCGCCAGCTCCACGCGCTCCGACCCGACGAGCTGTTCGCCGCTGCCAAGGAGCTGCGCGCGCCCATCGACGTCGTGCAGCGCACCGCAGAGCTCGATGAGCTTCCGGTCCCGAACTTCTCGGCGGGCGGTGTCGCGACCCCGGCCGACGCGGCACTCATGCGACAGCTCGGCGCGCAAGCGGTCTTCGTGGGAAGTGGCATCTTCAAGAGCGAGAGCCCCGAGCGCTACGCGCAGGCGATCGTGAAGGCGACCACCCACTACGACAACCCCGAAATCCTCGCGGAGGTGAGCGCCGGGCTCGGTGAGCCGATGCGCGGGCTCGAGCTCGGCGAGATCCCCGTCGAGGAGCGCCTCGCGGTTCGCGGTTGGTAGAGGGACCGATGGCGTCGCAGGCCCCCAGGCGCCGTGCGCGAGTGGGGGTGCTGGCGGTCCAGGGCGCGGTGGAGGCCCACCTGCGAGCGATCCGCGAGGTGGGAGCCGAGCCGGTCGAGGTGCGCCTCCCGCGCGATCTCGCCGGGCTCGACGCGCTGATCCTGCCGGGAGGGGAGAGCACGACCATGCGCAAGCTCATCGATGCATATGGCCTTCGTGAGCCGATCCTCGCCCTCGCCGCCGCCGGCGCGCCGATGCTCGGCACCTGCGCCGGCATGATCCTGCTCGCCGAGCGCATCGCGGAGGGAGACCCGCCCGTCCTGCCCCTCCTCGACGTCGAGGTCCGGCGCAACGCGTACGGCAGGCAGCTCGACAGCTTCGAGGCACAGGTCTCGATGCCGGCGATCGGCGAGGAGCCGCTGCACGGCGTCTTCATCCGCGCGCCCGTGGTGAGCCGTGTCGGCCCGAGAGCGGAGGTGCTCGCGGTGGATACTGACGGGCAGCCCATCGCGGTGCGCCAGGGCAAGGTGCTGGCCACCGCCTTCCACCCGGAGCTGACCGAGGACCGGCGGCTGCACCGGCTC
>VBKA01000198.1:3074-4745 GCA_005879815.1 Chloroflexota bacterium | reverse complement strand
AGCTCGTCCTCACCCCGCTGGCGGTCGACCTCCACCGGCGCTGGATGCTGCTTCCGGACGGTGGCGCCCGGCTGCGAGACGTGCAGGCCGATGCTCCAGACATCGGTCACTGGGAGCGGATCCTGCCGTACTACGCGCAGCTCCAGCGGCGCATGGAGGGGCGCGAGGCGGAGCTGCTCTCGCTGGGGCCCTTCGATCGCCGGCCCCATGGGCTGCCTGACCTGCTGGATGACCTGCTCAACGAGCCCGAATGGCTGATGCTCGACGAGCCAGGCGGGCTGAGTGCGGGTCAGGTCCGGCAGCTGCGAGACCTCCGGCCGCGCTATCGCGACGCGTGCTCCGAGCTGGAGGCAGCCAGCATCGGTCCATCCATTCAGCACGACGACCTGCACGATGGCAACGTCGTGGTGGCCGACGCCGGGTATCGCGTCATCGATTGGGGCGATGCGGGGTTGGCCCACCCCTTCGCCACGCTGCTCGTGACGCTGCGCAGCGTGGCGCATGCCTTTGAGCTGGGCGAGTGGACGCCATTCAGGCCTGGGCCTCCCGAGCTGGATCGGCTGCGCGACGCCTACCTGGAGGCGTGGAGCGATCGGCTACCAAGGGCCCGTCTCGAGGAGCTGGTCCGAATCGCGGCCTGGACAGGAATGGTGAGCAGGGCGCTCACCTGGAGGGCGGCGATGCCTTACGCCACAGACCCTGAGCTTGCCGAGTCGGGGACTGCGGTACCCGGCTGGCTGGGAGAGCTGCTGGCCTCTGCGCCGGGATGAGCCCGGTTCAGGCCGGCTTGCCGATCAACAGCAGGCCGTTGACCGGGTGGTAGTGGCTGTAGAAGGTGTCGACGTGGATCAGCGTGCCCGACGCGTTGCGGACGTACCGGGTCACCTGCGCGTCGAAGCCGTTGTAGATGCCCTCGACCCGCTGCTGCGCTCCGGCGGGGAGTGAGGTCGTGTACTGGACCACGTCGTGCGCGGCGATCGGGTTGGTAATGATCGGCGTCGAGAAGGAGACGGTCCGTCCGTTCGGCACGCTGTACAGGCTGAAGGTCACGATCCCGTAGCCGGTGAAGCTACGGATGATGATCGGGTAGGGCGTGTCGTTGGTGTACGACATGCTCCACACGCTCCCGCCGTCCGCGAAGACGGTAGCGTCCAGGCCCACCGGATAGCGGCTGATGTAGTAGTAGTGATTCCAGCGCTCCCCCATCTGCAGTCCGGCGCGGAGCGCGGCATTGAACATCGTGGTCGATGCTGAGCAGATGCCGCCGGCGAATGCACCCGTCGGTTCACTGCGGCCATTGATGATCGCGCCGCCGTACTGGTAGCCCCGCTCGACGGTCACCGGACCGATGTCTCGCCAGAAGTCGAAGGTGGCGCCGGGGGCGATCACCTTGCCGTCCACGGCCTGCGCCGGGATCGAGATGTTCGCGCCGAACCCGTTCGAGACGCCCGGGAAGTAGTAGGTCGTCCAGGTCCCGATGCGGACGATGTTGCCCACCGTGGCCTGCGCCGACGCGGTCGTGAAGTGGGGCTGCGTCACGCTGACCGGAAACTTGAGGTCGGCCGCGGACCGGGTGCCGTTTGCGCGGGCCTGGAGCGTGGTGAGGAGCATGGTCACTGTGGCGGGCTGGTCCAGCTTGCGGCCGGTGACCGATGGCACGACCTCGTATCG
>VBKA01000198.1:0-3042 GCA_005879815.1 Chloroflexota bacterium | reverse complement strand
TGCGATCGACGTGCTTCGCAAGCGCGGCAATCGCGCCCCGTACGGCCACCGGATCCACCGTGGCTCGGTAGCTGCCGCTCGCGTCGGAGCCGATGATGATCAACGCAGCAAGCTGGGCGGAGCTCAAGCTGAAGCGATCCTTGCCCTCGATGAAGCGGATGGGCGTGCCGCTCATCGCCCGCGCGGACCCCGCAGCCGTCTGCGCCATCTCGGTGGTGATTCGCGGAGCGCGTGACGTGACCGGAATCTCGACCTGTATGTCCCGCCCGGGGCTGGCGGCGAGCGCGGTGCTGATCGCTTTGCGAACCTGGCTCGCATCGAGACGGCTGCCGATCTTGGCAGCGACCACGGTGAAGGTACCGGCCGCTCCGCGCCTGATTGCGGCATCGACGGGCTCACGAGTGTGGGCGAGGACCACGTTGAGCGCCAGCCAGTCGAGCTGCGCCGGGTCGTACTCGCGCACGACGAGCGGCAGCTGCGTGCCGCTCAGCGCATCCCGCAGGCGCACGAGAACCAGCAGCGCGGGGTTCTCCGAGTGGCCAGCCGAGAAGGCTGCATCGGCCATGGCCGCCGAGTCATAGGCACGCCCCAGAGCCGAGAGACGCACCCGCGTCGTGTCGCCCCCAACGGTCAGGCTGGCTGTGGCGTCGGGAAGTGCGGGGAGCGCCGCGCGAAGCCTGGCCTCCGCGGCGCTACGGTCAAGGCCGCCGACGGGGACGCCGCCCACTCGGACGCCCGGGAGCACCCGGCCCTCGTTGGCCATCCCGATGGCAAACGCCGCGACGACGGCCACGAGCACGGCGAGGACGAGCGTGCTCGAGAACCCGAGCAGGAACGATCGCACTCCGGCGAGGTCGACGGTGCGCGTTGCGTTGCGGGCGCTTGCGATTGAGCTCAATGGGTTCCTGCGGGCACGGCGGGGGCGAAGAGCATCCGAGATCACGCACCTCGACGACGCTCGGGAGTCGAGGAACGTTGCAGGATTGTGACGGAGCCGATGCGCGCTGTCGAGCGGCCGAAAGGTCCTGATCCCGACTGGGCAGGGCCGTGCCGCGGTGCTATACTCCGCCGCCGAAGCGCCGCCTCAGGCGGCGCTGTGTCTGTCCCCACCTTCCCCCACCTTCCCCCGAGAGGACCGATAGAGAAGTCGTGGCACGTAAGGCTCGAATCTGGAAGGGCGCACGCACGCCGCAGGCCCTGAAGCGGGTTCGCCAGGCGCTGCGCCGCCGGGCGGTGAACCGGCGCACTCGGAGCGCGGCCAAGACCCTCGTGCAGCACGCCTCGAATATCGCGCTCGGCCGCGACGAGGGCGATGCCGCAGAGGCGGTGAGCTCGGCGATCACCGCCCTCGACAAGGCGGCCGAGAAGGGCATCATCCATCGCAACAACGCCGCACGCCGCAAGAGCCGGCTGATGGCCAAGGTCAACGCTGCGCACCTCTTCGAGGCGGCCGAAGCGGGACCCAAGCGCAAGACGACCGCCTCGAAGACCGCTCAGCGCAAGCGGGTGGCCGCCGCGAAGGCGAGCAAGGCCGCCGCCGGCAAGGCCGCGGACCGGCCGCGCACCGCAGCCGGCAAGGCGAAGGTCGCCGTCACGCGTGCCTCCCGCGAGGCGAGCGCCGCCAAGCGCCGGGCCAAGACCGAGGAGAGCGAGGAAGGCTAAGCAGGCCTACCTGGGGAGCCGTCGGGCCTTCCAGATGTGCTCCATTGGCCAGCGTCGCGCCCAGTCGCGGGCAACCGGCGTCCGATAGCTGCTCACCGCATCCGGTGGCGGTCTCAGCTCGATGAGATCCTCGACCGCCAGGCCGTTGGACCGAAAGAGCCGAATCCACTCGCCGTACGGCAGGTTGAACTCGACATGGTCCGCCCCATCGGTCGGGACCTGGTGAAGGCCGAAGTAGTCGATCGAGAGACGCTCCGTCACCTCGTCCGCCTCGGGCGGCCAGCAGAGCTCGACGAGGGGCGTGGTCATGTTGAACGCGAGCAGCCCACCGTCGCGCAGCAGCCGAGCGGCCTCCGGGACGGTGCGATAGGGATCGGCGAAGGTGAAGGCGCCGTGGTCGCAGAAGGCCACGTCGAAGCCGGCGTCGCGCAACGGGACCGCCTCGGCGCTGGCGTGGATCAGGGGGAACTCGACCCCGGCCGCGGTCATCAGCCGTCGCGCGTGCGCCAGCTGAGTCTCCGACAGGTCGACGCCCACCGGCCGCGCGCCGCGCCGAGCCAGCGCGATCGACCACTGCGCGGCGCCGCAGCCGAGCTCGATCACGTCATGCCCGGCCACTGAGCCGAGGGCGTGGACCTCATCCTCAGGGATCTGCCAGATCCCCCAGGCGGCGCCGTGGACGGCAAGCTGAGCGCCGTGCTCCTTCTGGTACTCGTCTGACTGCCCATCCCAGAAGTCGCGATTCCGGGCCTCGTGCTCGCCCAACGACCTTGGGTCCATCGGTCAGTCGTCAGCCAACGCCTGGAAGGCAGCCCGCCCGGTGTACTCGGCAGCCTCGCCGAGCTCTTCCTCGATCCGCAGCAGGCGGTTGTACTTGGCGATGCGTTCCGAGCGGCTGACGGAGCCGGTCTTGATCTGGCCCGTGTTGAGCGCGACCGCCAGGTCGGCGATGGTGGTGTCCTCCGTTTCCCCGGACCGATGGCTGATGACGCTCCGCCAGCCGGCGGCGGCGGCCATCTCGATGGCCTCGATCGTCTCGGTGACCGTGCCGATCTGGTTGAGCTTGATGAGGATCGCGTTCGCCGCGCGTTCCCGGATGGCGCGTCCCAGGCGCTGCGTATTGGTGACGAGCAGGTCGTCTCCCACCAGCTGCACTCGGTCGCCGAGCCGGGCCGTCAGTGATCGCCAGCCAGCCCAGTCGTCCTCCGCCAGCCCGTCCTCCAGGCTGACGATGGGATAGCGCTCGACCCAGTCGGCCCAGAAGTCGACCAGCTGGTCGGTGGTCAGCACGCGGTCCTCCTTGGCCAGGGCGTACTGATCCTGCGAAAAGAGTTCGGTCGTGGCGGGGTCAAGCGCGATCGCGACCTGCTCGCCGGGTGC
>VBKA01000196.1 GCA_005879815.1 Chloroflexota bacterium | reverse complement strand
GAGGACGTGGTGGCCGGGATCCGCACGCCGAAGCCGATCGCGGCCCTTGCCGAGGAGCTCCCCCAGGCGTACAAGCAGTTCGAGCAGATCGCCAGGAAGCTGGAACGCCACTACCGCGACGTGCAGGATATGGAGTTCACCATCGAGCGCGGCCGCCTCTACATGCTGCAGACGCGGTCGGGGAAGCGCACCGCCGAGGCGGCGGTGAAGATCGCGGTGGACATGGTGCGCGAGCGCCTGATCACCAAGCAGGAGGCGGTGCTGCGCGTCGAGGCGATGCAGGTCGATCAGCTGCTGCACCGGCGCATCGACCCCAAGGCGAGCGTGGAGGTGCTGGCCACGGGGCTTGCCGCGTCGCCCGGCGCCGCCTACGGGACGGCGGTGTTCGATGCGGATCGGGCCGAGGCGATGGCGGCGCAGGGCGAGAAGGTGATCCTGGTGCGCATCGAGACCAACCCCGACGACGTGCACGGCATGATCGCCGCAGAGGGCGTGCTCACGTCACGCGGCGGCCGCACGTCGCATGCCGCGGTGGTCGCCCGCGGCATGGGCAAGCCATGCGTTGCCGGCGCAGAGACGGTGCATGTCGACCTCACCAAGCGCAGGTTCACCGCCGGCGGCAAGACCATCAAGGAAGGTGAGCCCTTCACCATCGACGGCAGCACCGGGCGCGTCATCGCCGGGCAGGTGCCCATGCTCGACGCGGAGGTGTCCGGCGAGCTGGAGGAGCTGCTGCGCTGGGCAGACGGTTTCCGCCGGCTCGAAGTCTGGGCGAACGGCGACTACCCGCACGATGCGGAGCGTGCCCGCGGTTTCGGCGCGCAGGGCATCGGTCTGTGCCGCACCGAGCACATGTTCATGGAGCAGGAGCGGCTGCCCATCGTGCAGCGGATGATCCTCTCGCCCAGCGAAGACGAACGCCGCCGCGAACTCGATCGCCTGCTCGTCTTCCAGCGTGACGACTTCTACGGCATCCTCGGCACGATGCGCGGGCTGCCGGTGGTGATCCGGCTCATCGACCCGCCGCTGCACGAGTTTCTGCCATCGCTCGAAGACCTGCTCGTCGAGGTCACACGGGCGCAGGCACTGGGTCGCCCTGAGCGCGAGTGGGCCGAACAGTCACGATTGCTCGACGCGGTTCGCAACCTGCACGAGCAGAACCCGATGCTCGGTCTGCGCGGCTGCCGCCTCGGCCTGCTCTTCCCGGAGATCATCGAGATGCAGACGCGCGCCATCATGGAGGCCGCGGCGCGTCTCACCAAGGAAGGCGTCGACGTGCAGCCGGAGATCATGGTGCCGCTGGTCGGGACGCTCGAGGAGCTGCGCCGCACCAGTGAGGTGATCGATCGCACCGCGCGCGCGGTGCTGTCCGAGCAGCGAGTCGCGGTCGCGTACCTGGTCGGCACCATGATCGAGCTGCCGCGCGCCGCCCTCACCGCAGGCCAGATCGCCGAGTCGGCCGAATTCTTCTCCTTCGGCACCAACGACCTGACCCAGACCGCGTTCGGCTTCTCGCGCGACGATGCCGAGGGAAAGTTCCTGCTCAAGTACGTCGATGAAAAGATCCTGCCCCGCAATCCTTTCGAGACGCTGGATCGCGACGGCGTCGGCAGGCTGATGCAGATTGCCGTCGACGAGGGTCGCGCGGCGCGCCCGTCGCTGGCGGTCGGAATCTGTGGAGAGCATGGCGGCGACCCCGACTCCATCGCGTTCTGCGAGGAGCTGGGCCTCGACTACGTTTCATGCTCGCCCTACCGCGTGCCGGCTGCGCGTCTTGCCGCAGCGCACGCACGCCTGGCGCGTGTCGAACGCGATCGCTGAGAGCGTAGTGTCGCGGCATGGCCGAACACGTGCGGGTGCGCAAGCTGTCCACACGGAGCGGACGCCCCGAGATGCTCCAGGACGGCCACGTTGTCGAAGGAGATGAGGTCGCCCCGCCCGCGCCGGGGGTGCCCTACTCAGTGCGGCGAACCGTCACCGAGCACGACGACGCGCCCGAGGTGTTCGCCACCTCGCCAGTGCGCGCTGTGATCACCGAGAAGCAGGGCGGCATTGTCCTGCTCACTGACAACTCGCGCTATGCCGTCGATATCATCGGCCACTGAATGGCGCTGATCCTGGGACCAATTTCGCGACAGGCCTCCCACTCCGCTGTCTGGATCAACTACTCTCTGTAGATGCGCTGGCCGGACTCTTCGGTGCCCTCGGCACCTTCTCTCTCTGTCGCGGAGCCATACCTCCCGGTCGAGGAGGTCGCCCGGCGACTTGACCTGCCCCTTGCCATCCTGCTTCGGCGGGTGGAAGCGGGTGACGTGCCGGCGCGCAGGATCGAGGGACCCGAGGGGGTGCGCTACAGCCTCAGGCTCAGCGACCTGGGCATCGAGCCCGACCGGGCCCCCAGCGAGCCGGTCGTCGACCTGGTGCCCGTCGACTCTCCGGCGTCTGCGATTGCAGAGGCGGTGAAGCCGCAACTGGTGCCGCCCTTTCCGAGCCCGGCCCAGCCAAGCCGGCCGGTGCCACTTCGCGTCGAACGGCCGGCTGCCGATGCGGCCGAGGCGATCGGCGCCCAAGGCGCGGAGGAGCTGGGCGCGGTGGCGACCCAGATTCGCCCAGGCGACGGAGACGACTTCGAGGAGCCATCCGACGTCGACGTGGTCGGCGTGGCCTCGCGAGGCGCCTGGCCTGACAAAGTGGTTCCCCCTCCCGCGGAGGAGCTCGCCGCCGAGCTGGCCGCAGAGCAGCAGCTGCAGTCGAGCCGGCCCTCGCCCCGCGCCCACATCAGCGAGGCGGCTGCCCCGGCGACGCTGCCGCAGGCGCCTGCTCGCGATCCTCGCGTGGCGATCCTCGCCGATCCGGCGTCCGAGCCGCACCGGGACGTCGCCGCCATGACGCTGGATCCGCGCGAGCTGGTGGCCGGCCTGCTGGACCGCTGGGAGCGCACGCTGGAAAGCCGCATCTACGCCGAGCAGCGGCAGCGGTTCGAGTCCGAGCTCAATGCCCGGCAGAACCTGGTCAAGCAATTGCAGCTGGAGCTGCAGACGGCTCGAGCCGAGCACGCTGCGGTACAGGCGGAACGCGATCGCCGCCTGAGCGAGCGCGAGCGGCAGATCGCGGACCTGCAGCGTGAGCTGAACGATACGCGGGCTGCGGCCCGCCGGCGCCACTGGCTGTTCGGCAAGTAACCGGCGCGCCTGGCGAGGGCGGGCAATGGCCGTAGACACCGTCGCCGAGATCAAATCCCGGCTGGACATCGTCGAAGTCATCGGCGGGTACGTCGGGCTGCAGCGGAGCGGCACGCAGCACAAGGGCCTGTGCCCGTTCCATGCGGAGAAGAGTCCGTCGTTCATGGTCAGCCAGGCCCGGCAGGCGTGGTACTGCCACGGCTGCTCGGAAGGCGGGGACATCTTCACCTTCGTCGAGCGCATCGAACACGTCGACTTCCGGCAGGCGCTCGAGCTCCTGGCGGATCGCGCCGGTGTCGAGCTCGAGGAGCCGGCGGGGCGCGGCAGCCGCAGCTCCGGTCTGAAGCGCAAGCGCGCATTGGAGCTGAACGCGCGGGCGCAGGCGTACTACGAGCACGTCCTCTGGTCGACCCAGGCGGGCGCCGCCGGGCGCGACCTGCTCGGCGAGCGCGGGCTCGATGAGGCGATCGTTCGCGCCTTCGGCGCCGGCTTTGCCCCGGCCGGAGGTGCGGGTGGCGACGCGCTGGTGCGATACCTCACCGCCCGAGGGGCGGTCGAAGTCCACGAGATCGTCGAGGCCGGCCTTGCTCATCCGGCCCGCGGTAGCCAGGCGCGGGATCGCTTTCGCCACCGCCTCGTGTTCCCCATCCGCGACGAGCGAGGCGGCACCCTCGGGTTCGGCGCCAGGGCGCTGGGCGACGCAGTACCCAAGTATCTGAACTCGCCGGAGACGGCCGCGTACCACAAGTCCGCTGCGCTGTTCGGTATCGACCGGGCCAGGCACGCAATCAGCCGCGAGCACGCCGCGGTTGTGGTCGAAGGCTACTTCGACGTCATTGCAGCGCATTCGGCGGGTGTCCAGCACACGGTCGCCAGCAGCGGGACCGCCCTGACACGCGAGCAGGTGCGCCACCTCGGACGGCTGGCGACGATGGTGACGCTGTGCTTCGACACCGACGACGCCGGCTGGGCCGCGGCGTCGCGCGCCGTCGACGTGCTCGCCGCCGAGGGAGTCCAGAGCCGGATCTGCGTGCTGCCGGATGGCGTCAAGGATCCGGACGAGCTGGTGCGCCGTGACCCAGAGGCCTTCACCGCGGCGGTGGCCGCGGCCCCGCCCGAGTGGCAGGTGCTACTGGACCGCGCCCTGGCGGGTGCCGAAGGAGGCAGCGTGGACGCGCGCCGCGCCGGTGCCGAGGCGGCGGTGGCGATGCTCAGCAGGATCCCGGAGGCGGCTACGCGCGAGCTCTACCTTCAGCAGGCAGCTCGGCGTCTCGACCTGGGCATGCAATCGCTGACGGCCGATCTCGACCGGCTGCGGCACGACACGGCTCGGCGGCCGCCGCGCGTGGTGCTGGCCACTCCCACACCGGCTCCGCCGCCACCTGAGGCGAGCGAGCCGCTCGGCGCAGACGTGCCCATGCCCCGGTGGGAGGCCTATCTGGGCAGCATCGTCGTGCACCGGCCGGCGTTGGCACGGCAGCTCACCGAGAGCATGGGGCTCGACGTCGAGCAGCTCACGCACCCAACGGTCCGTCAGCTCATCGAGGTGGCAGCGACCGCCGACAACGGCTCCTTCCCGATGCACCGGCTGGGCGCCGCCGATCAGCGCCACGCTGCCCGCCTGCTCATGGACGACGTCCCCGAGCTCGACGACAGCAGCCATCCGGATGCGCTGTCGCGCGCGATCGCCGGGTGCGTGCAACGCGTCCGCGAAGCCAGCGTGATGCGCTCGATCGAGCTCGTGCGCCACGAGCTGCACCGCGCCAAGGAAGACGGCCGCTTCGCCGACGTCGACCGGCTGGCTGCGCAGCTCACCGAGCTGGCCCGCGAAGCCCCGGTGATGCGAGGCCAGCTACGCGTTGGGTGAGCTCACCTTGGTCCAGCTGGTGCCGTTCCACCGCTCGGCGAGCGTCTGCGACAACCCGAGATTGTTCACGTAATACCCCACGGCGCCGCAGGAGCTGGCGCTCGTGCAGCTCACGCCGTTGAGCACGTTGGCCTGCGTGCTGCTGCTGTTGGGTGACGTCACCTTGCTCCACGCGGTGCCATTCCACTTCTCGATGAGCGTCTGCGACGTTCCCCCGGCGTTGACGTAATAGCCGACCGCGGTGCAGAAGGACGCACTGGCGCAGCTCACGTCGTTGAGCACGTTGGCCTGCATGCTGCTGGTGTTGGGTGAGGTCACCGTGCTCCACGCAGTGCCGCTCCACATCTCGGTGAGCGTTTGCGGGTGACCGCCGCTGTTCACGTAGTTGCCTGTCGCGGCGCAGAAGGCAGTGCTCACACAGCTCACGCCGAACAGGAAGTTGTTCTGCGTCGTGCTGGTGTTGGGTGAACCCGACTGGCTCCAGGCGGTGCC
>VBKA01000195.1 GCA_005879815.1 Chloroflexota bacterium | reverse complement strand
GCAATCCGGTGATGGTGGCGTTGAGCACGGCCGCGGGCAGGATGAGCTGGAGCGGCACCGTGGTTCCCAAGGAGCCTCCCACCAACGAGAGCGCGGCCAGACTCACGAGGTCGGCCACGATGCTGCCGACGAAGGCCGCCAGGATCGGATAGGCCCAGACCAGGCGACCCAGGATCCGGCTCCCGGCGCTCACGATGACGGTCACGGCTAGCAACGCAAGGGGAATCGAGCCGAGCGGTTCCGGGATGAGCAGGTTGGCGACAAGCCCCGCCAGAAAGGCCCACGTGATGCCGGCGCTGAACCCGAAGCTTGTCGTGACGAGCACGACGGCGACCAGCACGAGGTTGGGCTTGACACCGCCCACCACCACGGCCGGCGCGAGGCCCGCGTGGGCGATCCCAACCAGGATGGCGAGCAGGATGCTGGAGTAGGTAATTGGAGTCCCCCTGGGTCATCCGGACATGCTCGTTTGGCGGGCCGCACAGGAGTATACCCGCCACTCCGCGCGGAGCGGTCGAGGGGTCCCAGGGTCCGAAATCGCGCTCGGCGAGGCCCTGGCGGTAGGTTCCACGTGAAACATCTTGCGCGTCGGGAGGACCCGCGCGGGGCCGTCTGTAACGCGCCGCTAAGCCGCGAATAACGGGTCAAACTGGTACAATAAGCAGGCCCATCTGAACTCGCAGCGGAGTGCCTGTGGCCAGGGTCACGGCCTGTACGAACCAGAAGGGCGGAGTCGGCAAGACGACCACCGTCATCAACCTGGCAGCGTATCTGGCCCTCTCCGGGACATCGACCCTCGTCATTGACCTCGACCCCCAAGGGAACGCAACCAGCGGCCTGGGAATTGACCGGCGTACGGTCGATCGCTCGGTCTACGACGCGCTCATCGATCGGGCTCCAATGAGCGAGTTGACGGTCGGGACGCCAGTCGCAGGACTTGATCTCATCCCCTCCACCCCGGCACTGTCAGGGGCTGAGGTGGAGCTGGTCGGGACACCAGTCCGCGAGCGGCGCCTGGCGGCGAGCCTGGCGGGGCTGAACGGACGATATGACCGGGTCTTCGTCGACTGCCCGCCCTCGCTCGGGCTGTTGACGGTGAACGCACTGACCGCCGCCGACGGCGTCTTGATCCCGATCCAAACCGAGTACTACGCCCTGGAGGGCATGAGTCAACTGCTGAACACGATCCGGCTGGTGCGCGACGGCCTGAATCCGCGTCTGGAGATCGAGGGTGTCCTGCTCACCATGTATGACGCCCGCACGAACCTCTCGGCGCAGGTCGCCGCGGAGGTCCGCAAGCACCTGAACGGGACGGTCTTCGATACGGTCGTGCCGCGCTCCGTCCGGCTTGCCGAAGCCCCGAGCCACGGCTTGCCGATCGCGCTCTACGACCCGGCCTCCCGCGGAGGTGCGGCATACCGCCAGCTCGCCGGAGAGGTGGGCTCGCGTGGCTAGCCGCTTCGGCCTTGGTCGAGGCCTGGAGGCGCTGATTCCTCGAGCGACGGAGGTGGGCGCCCTGGAGGTGCCGATCGATCGGATCGTCCGCAACCCACACCAGCCGCGCGCTCGCTTCGACGAGGCGGAGCTGGCCGAGCTGGCCGCCTCCATTGCTGAGCACGGCGTGATCCAGCCGATCGTCGTGCGGACCACCGCTGACGGCGGCTATGAGCTCATCGCGGGCGAGCGCAGGGTGCGTGCGGCACGTCAGGCCGGCCTCACCTCCATTCCCGCCGTGATCCGAGACAGTGCGAACAGTGGTGGCCTGGAGCTCGCTCTCGTCGAGAATGTCCAACGCGCCGACCTGAACGCGATCGAGGAGGCTGGGGCCTATCGCGAGCTGATCGACCGCTTCGGGCTCACCCACGAAGAAGTGGCACAGCGGGTTGGCAAGAGCCGCGTCGCCATCTCCAATGCTCTGCGACTCCTCGACCTGGCATCGGAGACGCGGGCCGCCATCATCGAGGGTGCGATTAGCGAGGGCCACGGCCGCGCCCTCGCGGCGATCTCCGTTCCCGAGCTCCAGCGTGTGGTCCTCCACGTCGTGCTGCAGCGCCACCTTTCCGTCCGCCAGACGGAGGAGCTGGTTCGCCGCCGGCGGGCTAAGCTGCCGAGCCGGACCCGGATCCCGCTCTCCTCTGACCTCCTCGATCTCGAGACCCAGCTGCGCGGCCTGCTGGCCACCAAGGTGGGCATCGCCCGGTCTCGGCGTGGAGGGCGGCTGGTGATCGAGTTCTATTCGGACGAGGAGCTGGACCGTATCTACACGATCATTTCGCGCGGCACCGCCGCTACGCCATCGCCAGGCGAGGAACCATCCGCCCAGTCAGCGATTGCCATCGATCCGCGACCCGGCGAGGTGCAGGCATGACCGCTCAGCCGGTCCGGCGCTCGCGGCGTGGAAAAGCCGGCGACGAGTACACGGCCGCCACGATCCAGGTGCTCGAGGGTCTGACAGCGGTCCGCAAGCGGCCCAGCATGTACATCGGTTCGACCGATGCGCGTGGACTCCACCAGCTCGTATGGGAGGTGGTCGACAACAGCATCGACGAGGCGATGGCGGACGTCGCATCCCGGATCGACGTCACGATCCATGCCGACGGCCGAGTGGAGGTCGTTGATGACGGCCGTGGGATTCCAACTGGCCGGCACGCATCGGGCAAGAGCGCGCTCGAGGTGGTGCATACCGTGCTCCATGCGGGCGGCAAGTTCGGGGGCGGCGGCTACAAGGTTTCTGGCGGATTGCACGGCGTGGGCGTAAGCGTCGTCAACGCCCTCTCGTCGGAGATGCGGGTCGAGGTGCTCCGTGACGGCAAGCGCTGGGTGCAGGACTACGCGCGGGGCGACCCTCGCATCCCGGTGCGGCAGAGCGGTGGCGCGAAGGAGGCGAACCGTGGTCTCGATCCGAGCTGGCGCCGCAGCAGCGGCACGCGGACCTTGTTTCGCCCCGATCCAGAGATGTTCGAGACGATCGACTTCTCGTGGGAGCTGATCGCCACCCGCCTTCGAGAATCGGCGTACCTCAACAAGGGCCTGTGGATCCGCCTGCGCGACGAGCGCATCGACCGGGAGAAGAACTTCTACTTCGAAGGTGGCGTTACCTCGTTCGTGAGGCACCTCAACCGCCGGCGCGAGACCCTCAGCCCGCGGCCGATTCACGTCGAGCGCATCGTGGAGGGCACGAGCGTCGAGGTCGCGCTCCAGTACAACGATGGGTTTGCGGAAAAC
>VBKA01000197.1 GCA_005879815.1 Chloroflexota bacterium | reverse complement strand
TGGTGCAGGTGTTTCCCTACGACCGCAAGCTCGGGAATCTGCTCCCCGTGCTGGGAGGCGCCTTGGAGGACGAGCTCGAGCCGCGGCTCCTGACCGATCTGGAGCCCGGCCGGTGGCGCATCGAGCAACGGACGATCCAGCCGACGCGCTATCGCACGGAACTCGGCGCAGCGCTTCGGTACACGCTGCGCGTGCGTGACCGGCTGACGGCGCAGAGCGAGACCCGCCGCTGCTACCTCAAGGTCTATCGCAACGAGCGTGGGGCGGAGACGTTCCAACTGTTGCAGGCCCTGACGGATAAGGCGGAGGCCGGCGGCGCCCCGTACGGCGTGGTGCGGCCCATCGCCTATGTACGCGAGCTGCGCACCCTCGCGCTGGAGGAGGCTCGCGGCCCGGCGCTGCAGCAGATCCTGCTGCATGGGGGCGACTGGTCCGCGGCGCTACGCGCGGTTGCCCGAGCCGTGGCCGCCTTCAATCAAGACGACCTGCCGCTCACGGAGCGACATTCCCTCGCCGACCAGCTCGCTGACGTGAACCGGGCGGCGAGTCTCGTGCGGTGGGCCTGTCCGGAGCTGCGTGCGCAGGTCGAGGCGCTCACGGCGGCGATCGAGGCCGGTCTCACCGACGTACCGCCGGCCCTGATCCATCGGGACCTGAAGACCGACCACATTTTCCTGTCGGGCGACCAGGTGATCTTCATCGATCTCGACTCGGTCGTCCTCGGCGACCCCGTGAGGGACCCCGCGCACCTGGTGGCGCACATCACGGCCCGGGTCGGTCTCGACGCGCTGCCGGCCGACGAGGCACGTCGTGCCGCGGATGTGTTCGTCGACGAATACTTCGCCCACGTCCCGCCGGCGTGGCGCCCGCAATTTCAGCTGCATCGCGTCGGCGCACTCATCGAGGTGGCGGGCGGCATCTTCAAGCGCCAGGAGCCACGCTGGCCCGAAAAGGTCGCGGCGGCCATCGCGGAGGCTCACCGCGCGGCACCAGGAGCACTCTAATGGATCCCACCAACGCCCTGCCCGACGACGCGGCGCTGCCGGGGATCGTGGCGATGCGCGCGCTCGGCGTGACCCGCGCCCTGGGCCTGGCGCGCGCGCTCCTGGCCTTGGGGCTCGAGGATGCTCCCGTCGCCATGAATCTGGTCGGCTACACGCCGGGCGCCCGCGCCACGCTCGACGTCCGGGTGGGACAGCGTCGCTTCGCTGTGAAAGCCTACGCCGAGGATCCGACGCCGGAAGCGATCCTGTACCAGGCCCTCGCCGCCGCCGGCCTCTCGGGCGACTCCGGAGTCCGAGTGCCCCCGTTGCTCGCCTGGGACCGCGATCTGCGGGTCATCGTGATCGGCTGGTTGGAGGGAGGTACGGCGCACGAGCTGGTCAAACAGGGACGGGGTCAGCGCGCCGGCGAGCTGGCCGCGCAGTGGCTGCGATGTGCCGCGTCCCTCCCGGTGCGGCTGGGACCAGCGTTCGGCGTGGCCCGCATGCTGCACCTCGCGCGCGAATGGGTCGAGGGGCTGCGCCAGGCAGACCCGACGCTGGGAGGCGCGGCCACGCGGCTCGCCGCGACGCTGGCACAGGCGCAGCCGCGGGAAGAAGGGCCGCAGCTCGTCCACGGCACGTTCTACGCCCGCCACCTGCTCGACCTCGGGGACGGCGCGGGCCTCATCGACTGGGAGCGCTTCGGGCAAGGGCCGCTCGAGCTCGATGCCGGGATGTTTCTGGCGACCGTCTGGCGCCTCGGCCTGGACCATGAGGCGCTGGCCGGCGAAGCAACGCGGGCGCAGACGGCGCTGCTCGAGGGAACGCGCGATGTCCTGGACGAGGGCGCGCTCGCCTGGCACCGGGCCGCGGCGCTGCTGCGCCTCGCCAGCAAGGTCCACGTCGTGAAGCGGCGCAAGGCCGACTGGGTGGCGCGGGCACACGCCCTGCTGGCCGAAGCGGCGCGGCTGGTCGAGGACGCGCAGCAGTCCGAGCCGGTCGTGCCCGCCAAGCCGCGGGCCTTCAAGCCGAGGGGCGCGGCGCTCGAGCTCGTGCTGCAGGCCCTATCCACGCGGCCGGCCACGCCGGAGGAGCTGGATCAGATTCGCAAGCTGCTCGATGCAACCGACGACCGAGCTTCCTGACGCCTAGAGGTCGTCCAACTTCGCCAGCGCGCGCGCCGCCTTGCGGTGCACGTCGGGGTCTCCGTCCCGACGCGCGATCTCGCGCAGGATCGGCACGGCGGTGGCCCGCGGCGCTTCGTCGCGGATGCTCTCGACCGCCTCGCGCCGCACCGTAGGGTCCGGGTGCCTTCGCGCGATGTCGATCACCACCGGCAGACCGGCGCCGTTCTTCATCCTGCCGAGCGTTTCGACCGCTTCGCGCATCACGCGCTCATTTGGATCGCGCCGCGCGATCGCGGCGAGCACGCGCACGGTCTCGGCATCGGGGAACGCCGCGCCGAGGCTCTCGACGGCTTCGTCCCGCACGTTGTCGTCGGGATCACTCTGGGCGAGGGCGATGAGGGTCGCCCGGGTCCGGGCATCGTTCGCTCGGCGCAGCTCCTTCACCGCATCGTGGCGCACATCGGGATCGTGCGACCCCGTTGCGAGTGCGATCAGCGAATCCGCGGAGGCCGGCAACGAGCGATGCAGGCCCCAACCGCTCCCGATCGCCACCGCCAGCGCGAGCGCCCCGCCGACCACGCCAGCGAGCCAGCGCGGGAAGGCGTCGGGCGTCGCCGGCGCCAGGAGGCGGCGGACGCGGCCGAGGAGCGAGCCGCCGCTCGCCCCGAGCGCGAGCGCCGGTGCGGCGCGCAGCTGCTCCATCTCGAGCAGGGCCGTCGCGTAGACACGCGCGTCGCCACAGGCGGCGACCGCCAGATCGTCGCAGCAGTGCTCGCGCTCCTCGCGCATCCGCGTCGAGACCCACCACACCGCGGGATGGTAGAAGAGCAGCGTCTCGACCATCGTTTGCAGCAGGTTGACGAGGTAGTCGTGCCGCCGCACGTGGGCCAGCTCGTGGGCCAGCAGCGCGTCGAGCTGCAGCGGCGTGAGACCGCCCCCCACCAGCACGCTCACCGGGATGAGAATCACCGGCCGCCACCAGCCGATCACTGCGGGCACCTCTATCAACGCCGACGCGAGCAGCCGCACGGGCCG